>DATGVT010000493.1:0-10595 GCA_035300005.1 Candidatus Acidiferrales bacterium | reverse complement strand
CGGCCGGCGTGGTCTGGCTGGTTGCCCCGCTGGTGGTCAGCGAGACGCTCGCGCTGCAGGCGCAGGCCCCGGCGATCGCGTCCACGGCTCAGGACCAGCTCAGCCGGCTGGCCGGCCAGAAGTTCGAGATCTTCGGCTTTCGCGTCGACCTCACCAGCACGACCAAGGTGATCGAGTCCCACGCCAACGAGTTCCTGCTCGGCCAGTTCGGGAACGCCGTCAGCCTCGGCCTGGCCGCGCTCGGCACCTTGCTGCAGTTCATCCTCATGCTGATCGTCGCCTTCCTGGTCGCCCTCGACGCCCCCGCCATCACCAATCTCCTGCGCCGGCTCTTCCCGCGCGAGTATCGGTCGGACTTCGATCAGATCTGGCTGCAGATCAAGAGGATGCTCTACGGCTACATGCGGGGCCAGCTGCTGATCGCGGCATTGATCGGCCTGGTCTCTGGCCTCGCCGACGGTTTTCTGGGCCTGAACTACGCGGTCGCCCTGGGCTTGCTGGCCGGCCTGACCGCCCTCGTTCCGTACCTCGGTCCCTTCCTGGGCGCCATCCCGGCGGTGTTGGTCGGACTGGCCGTGAGTCCCACCACCGCGCTCGAGGTCGCGCTCGTCTACCTGGTGATCTCAAACGTCATCCTCAACTTCGTCTATCCGAAGGTCGTCGGCGACGCTGTACGGCTGCCGCCGATCCTCGTGATCATCGCCTTCATCGCCGGCTTCAGCCTGGCCGGCATCCTGGGCATGTTCATCGCCGTGCCCATCGCCGCCACCCTCCGGATCCTTTTCGACCACGTCTACCCGCGGCTGTACGGTCAGCGAGCGTGAAAGTCGCGATCATCTCCGACCTCCATGCCAACTGGCAGGCTTTCGAGGCGGTCCTGGAAGACCTGCCCAAGCTGGACGAGGTGATCTGCCTGGGCGACGTGGTCGGATACGGCGCCGATCCGATCCGCTGCCTGGACGAGGTGGTCGAGCGGAAGTGGCTGACGATGGTCGGCAACCACGACCGCGCCTGCACCGACCCCGCCATCCTGGCCTGGTTCAACGACGAGGCCGCCACCGTCATCCGCTGGACCGTTGAGCAGCTGGGCAAGGACCGGCTGGACTGGCTGAAGGGACTGCCCGAGACACGCGTTAAGCGAGGGGTGCTGCTGCTGCACGCCAGTCCCCGCGACCCCATCTACGAGTACGTGCTGGACGTCGGCTCGGCCCGGGCCAACCTGGCTCTGCTCGAAGACAAGGCCTGCTTCCACGGCCACACGCACTTGCCCGGCATCTTCCAGCACAAGGACGGCGCAGTGGTCCACAGCTACCGACTGGGGCTGGCCCCGATCAAAGGCCCGATGCTGATCAACCCGGGCAGCGTCGGTCAGCCTCGCGACGGTGTTCCCGAGGCCAGCTACGGCATCTGGGACACCGAGGCCGACCGGTTTGAGTTCCGCCGACTCCCGTATGACGTCCGGAGCGCCCAGCGCGCGATCTTGAAGGCAGGCCTGCCGGACCGCTTCGCGCAGCGACTCGAATTCGGGCGATGAGGCGGCTGGACCGCCAGGCCCTGGGCCGGCTCGGCTTCGCGGCGGCCGCCCTGGCCGGAGCTGAGTCGGCCGCCTTCTGGCTCTACCTCTGGCTCCGGGAGATTGCCGGCAGCCTGCAGGGGCCGGACTTCTTTTCCTTCTACGCAGCGGCCCGGCTGCTCCTGGAGCGGGGCCCGGCCCACGTCTACGACCTCGGCCTCCAGAAGCACTTCCAGGACCAGATCACCTCGCAGTGGCCCGGCCAGTTCATCCTGCTGCCCTACATTCATCCGCCGCACTACACGCTGCTGATCGCCCCCCTGGGCCTGCTCGGATACCGGAGCGCCTACCTGGCCTGGGGGGCGGTCAACCTGG
This sequence comes from Candidatus Acidiferrales bacterium, assembly GCA_035300005.1. Classification (GTDB taxonomy): domain Bacteria; phylum Chloroflexota; class Dormibacteria; order Dormibacterales; family Dormibacteraceae; genus DATGVT01. The sequence continues at coordinate 8,707 of DATGVT010000493.1, read as the reverse complement.
TGCTGGCGGCCGCCGCGCTAGTCGTGCTCCTGCGCGGCAGCGAACGGCTCCGCGGCCGGGCGGCGGGGGTCGCTGCCCTGCTGGTGGCGGGCTACTTTCCGCTCTTCGTCACGCTGCTGCAGGGCCAGTCGGACCTGGTCATGCTGCTGCCCCTGAGCGCCGCCTACGTCGCCTGGGCTAGAGGACGCCAGGGCTGGGCCGGGATCTTCGCGGGGTTGGCGCTGGTCAAGCCCCAGCTGATGCTGCTGGTGCCCGTGCTCTTCCTGGCCCGGCGGGCATGGCCGGCCCTGGCCGCCTTCGGCGCGACGGCGGCCGGCCTCGGCGTGGTTTCGCTGGCGGCCTTCGGCCCCGCGGCCCTGATCGGGTACGCCCGGGTCATCGGCGGCTGGGCGGTCGGCGGCACCCAGGCCTGGCCCATCACCGGCCAGACGGTGTACTCGCTGCGCGGGGTGCTCGAGTCCATCCCGGGCGGCCGCCTGCCGGCGCTCGGCGTGCTGGTCGTGCTGCTGGGGCTGGTCGCCCTCTCCCTGGCCTGGCGGCCGCACGTGCCGAGGCTGGACATGGCGGTGGCGGTGGCGGCCTCGCTCGCCCTCAGCCCCTACCAGAACCTGCACGACCTGCTTCTGTTGGTGCTCCCGGGGCTGGCCGTGGCCGACCTGGCGCTGGCGGGCAGGCTGCGCTGGCCGGCCGCCGCCGCGGCGGTCCTGGCCCTGGGCTACGCCGGCGTCAACCTGACCCTGCTGCTGGGAACGCGGACTGCGGCTGCAGCCTGCCTGGCGCTGGCCGGCTACCTGGTGCTGGAGCGCCTGGCCGTGCGCCCGGACCCGGTTCCGCTGCCCGAGCTGAGCTGGAGCGGGCCGCGCCCGCGGCGCGTCATCGTCCTTCCCGCCTACCGGGCCGCCCGCACCCTGGGCGACGTCGTGGCCCAGATCCCGGTCGGCCACGCGGACCGCATCCTGCTGGTGGACGACGCCAGCGCCGACGCCACCGTGAGCGTGGCCACCGCGCTGCGGCTGGACGTGATCCGGCACCCGAGGAACCTCGGCTACGGAGGCAACCAGAAGACCTGCTACCGCCAGGCCTTGCTGATGGGCGCAGACGTGGTCGTCATGCTGCACCCGGACGGCCAGTACGACCCCGCCATCATCCCCAACCTCTGCCGTGTCATCGAGTCGGGCGAGGCCGACCTGGCGCTGGGCTCGCGCTGGTTGGGCATCGACCCCGCGCGCGCCGGGATGCCCTGGTGGAAGCGGTTCGGGAACCGCTTCCTGACCTGGGTCGAGAACCGGGTCCTGGGGCTGCAGCTGTCCGAGTTCCACACTGGCTACCGCGCCTACTCCCGCCGGTTTCTGGAGGCGGTCCCCTTCCTGGAGAACAGCAACGACTTCGTCTTCGACACCCAGATCCTGATCCAGGCGGCCGCCTTCCGATTCCGGATCGGCGAGGTGCCCGCGATCGGGCGCTACTTCGAGGACGCCAGCTCGATCAGCTTCCACACCTCGGTGGTCTACGGCCTCAAGACGCTGGCGGCCCTCCTGCGTTACGTGCTGCACCGGGCCGGCTTCGCCTCACCCTGGCTGGTGCCCGGCCAGCGGCTGCGCTCTCCTACGCGTCCAGCCGCTCCCGGAACAGCAGCACCCGGCAGGGTGCGTTCTTGAGCACGTAGGGAACCGTCTTGCCGAGGTTGAACTCCCCGAACCGGCGCTTGTAGGGCAGGCCCATCACGATCAGCTCGGCCCCCCATTCCTCGGCTTCGCCCACGATCGCGGGCCCGGTGTCGCGAGCCTGGACCAGCTCCGTCTCCACCTGCAGCTCGGCCTCCCCGGCCAGCATCTCGACCTCGTCCAGCACCTGCTCGCCGTGCTCGACGGCGTGATCCATGACCGCCGAGAGCGGCAGCGAGCGGTTGACCTCGATGATGTGGACGGCGTAGAGCTTGGCTTGCTGGCCGGCGGCCAGGCGGCAGGCCAGCCGGACGGTCTCCACGTCCACCTTCTGGCCGCCCACCGCGACCAGGATCTTGCGGGACGGCGGGACGGCCTCCGGCATCAGGCCTGGGGACCGTGCCGCAGCCGGCGGACGAGGACGTAGGCGGCGAACGCGATCGAGGCGGCAGCCGTCACCAGCGCGATGCCCTGGGCCACCGGATCCAGCTGCTGGTGGCCGGCCACGTAAGCCAGGATCCAGAGCCCGAAGCCGAGTGCGAGCAGGCCCATGAAGGTGAACGGGAAGCGCACCGCGACCCATCCTAGCAGTGGCTCGGCGCGGCCTAGGCGCAGAGCCGCCGTTCCTATAATCAAGCCCTCGTGAAGATCGTCATCGTGGGCTGCGGCCGGGTCGGAGCCCAGGTGGCGGCGGACATGGATCGCGACGGGCACGAGGTCACCATCGTCGACCGTAGTCCATCCGCCTTCGCGCTCTTCGCCAGCCGCGGAGTGCTGAGCGGCGACTTCAAGGGCAACGAGCTGATCGGCGACGGCACCGACGCCGACGTGCTGCGGCGGGCTGGCATCGAGGAGGCCGACGCCTTCATCGCGGTCACCGAAGGCGACAACCGCAACATCATGGCCTCGCAGATCGCGCAGCACGTGTTCAAGGTGCCCCGAGTGGTGTGCCGCATCTACGACCCGGTCCGGGAGGAGGTGTACCGCAAGCTGGGCGTGCACACCTTCTGCCCGACCATCGAGGGCACCAGGACGATCCACCGGATGGTGGTCGAGAAGTAGCGTGTACGTGATCATCATCGGAGGCGGCCGGGTCGGCTACTACCTCGCCCGTGACCTCAGCGAGCGTGGCGAGGAGGTGACGCTGGTCGAGCGCGACGGGTCGCGCGCCGAGTGGCTGGAGAGCCAGCTCGGCAGCATCGTCATGCGAGGGGATGGCGACGAGATGCGCTTCCTGGAGTCCACCGGCATCGAGCGAGCCGACGTGGTCCTGGCCGTGACCGCCGACGACGAGGACAACCTGATCGCCCTTCAGCTCGCGAAGCGGCATTTCAACGTGCCGCTGACCATCGCCCGGGTCAACAACCCGGCCAACGTCCAGATCTTCAAGGACCTGGGGGTCGACGAGGCGATCTCGGCCACTGAGGTGCTCCTGACCGCAATGGAGCAGAAGATCGCCGAGAAGCCGCCCCGGGCCGAGCGCCAGGCCCAGAAATAAAGAAAGGACCGCGCGGAGCGCGGTCCTTTCAACGACCGGCGGCTAGGTAGCCTTGCCGATCTTGTAGATCTTGGTTCCGCAGTTGGGGCAGGTCCCCACCGTAGCCGGCTTGCCATTCTTCATGGTGATAGGCCGGGGGTCGCGCATCTCTACTTTTCGCTTGTCTTTCAAGCAGTAGCCTTCCACTTCGATTACCTCACCATCCTTCGCTCAAGATTTGCGCCAGTCGGAGCCCGACGGAGCCCCATTCTATAGACCCCCCCTCCCCAATTCAACCCCAATTCGGTTGCCGCCTCCTGAAGGCGGGGTCTAGACTGGTTCCGACGGGGCCTCCGGGCGCCCCCCGAAAGAGTCCTGCGGGCGCCCTCCGGGTCGCGTCCCAGGACCCATCTAGCCTAACTTGGTGGTGCAGCCATGGTCTTCCTGACCGAGTTCCTGGGTGCGGAAGTGATCGACGTGCACCAGCGCCACGTCGGCCGGGTGCGCGACCTGGTCGTGCGCCAGGAGGAGCCCTACCCGGTCGTCACCGGGCTGCTCGTCCGCGGGCCCGACGGCTTCATCCCCTGGTCGCAGGTCCGCACCTTCGCCGCCCGGGAGGTCGCGCTCAGGGTCACCAGCGCCGAGGTCGAGGCCGGCCAGCCGCCGCCCGACGAGGTGTGGCTGAGCCGGGACCTCCTCGACAAGCAGATCGTGGACACCGACGGCCGCCGCGTGGTCCGGGCCAACGACCTGCAGCTGAACGAGAGCAACGGCCAGATGCTGCTGGTGGGGGCCGACGTGGGGGTGCGCGGCCTCCTCCGCCGGCTCGGCGTCGAGCGCCTGGCGGTCTCCCTCTTCCGGCTCTTCGGGCGCCACCTCCCGCTCGTGATCGTAGGCTGGAACGTCGTCGACCCGGTCGGCAGCCTGGACTCCGGCGCGCTGCGGCTGCGCATCTCGGGCCGGCGCATCGCCAAGCTCCACCCGGCGGACATCGCGGACATCGTTGAGGAGCTGGGCGCCAAAGACCGCGAAGCGGTCTTCAACGTGCTCACCGAGGAGGTGGCCGCCGACACCCTGGAGGAGATGGAGCGGGAGGACCAGGTCTCGGTGATCGAGCACATGGACCTCGAGCGGGCCAGTGACATCCTGGAGGAGATGCCCCCCGACGAGGTGGCCGACATCCTCGGCGACCTGCCTCGGGACCGGGCCGACGAGATCCTGGGCCGCATGGAAAAGGAGGAGGCCGACGACGTCCAGGCGCTCCTCGCGTACCGCGAGCACACGGCCGGAGGGCTGATGACGACCGAGTTCGTGGCCGTCTCCGACCAGCTGACCGCCCAGCAGTGCATCGCCACCCTGCGCCGGCTGGAGCCGAACGCCGAATCCATCTACTACATTTACGTGGTCGACGGCGAGCAGCGCCTGCGGGGGGTGCTCTCGCTCCGCGACCTGATCGTCGCCCGGCCCCGGACCCTGATCAGCGGGATCATGATCACGGACGTCGTCTGGGTGGCTCATGACGCCAGCCTCGGGGAGGTGGCGGCCGTGCTCTCCAAGTACAACCTGCTGGCCCTCCCGGTCGTCGACCCCGAGCACCGGCTGCTGGGCATCGTCACAGTCGACGACGCGCTGGAGGGCGTGCTCCCCGAGTCGGTCAGGCGCAAGCTGCCCGCCCGGGTGTTCTAGCCGCTAACTTTCGTGCTGGCCCGGCTGCGCCGCTTCCGCCGCCTGTTCATCCTGCTGGCGGTGGTCGGTCCCGGCTTGATCACCTCCAACGCCGACAACGACGCCGGCGGGATCGCCACCTACTCCCAGGCCGGCGCGCAGTTCGGCTACCAGATGCTCTGGCTGCTGCTGGTCATCACCGTCAGCCTTGCCGTGGTCAACGAGATGGGGGCCCGGATGGGGGTGGTCACCGGCAAGGGCCTGGCCGACCTCATCCGGGAGCGGTTCGGGGTCCGCAGCACCACCTTCGCGATGACGCTGCTGGTGGTCGCCAACGCCTTCACCACCACCGCCGAGTTCGCCGGCATCGCGGCCGGGCTCGAGCTCTACGGAGTCAGCAAGTACATCTCGGTGCCGGTGCTGGCGATCGTGATCTGGCTGCTCGTGGTGAGGGGAAGCTATCCGGTGGTCGAGCGGGTCCTGCTCGGGATCGGGGTCCTCTACGTCACCTACGTGGTCTCGGGGATCCTGGTCCATCCCGACTGGGGCGCCGTGGCCTACGGATCGCTGCTGCCTCAGGTGCAGCCCCGGGCCGACTACCTGCTGCTCGCGATCGCGGTGATCGGGACCACGATCACTCCCTGGATGCAGTTCTACCTGCAGGCGGCCGTGGCCGAGAAGGGCATCCCCGACGAGCAGCTCGCCTACAGTCGGGCGGACGTCCTGGTCGGAGCCCTGGTCACCGATTTCATCGCCTTCTTCATCATCGTCGCCACCGCCGCCACCCTCTACGGCCACCTGTCGGCGGACCAGCTGGCCAACATGCAGGCCGGCGACTACGCCCGGGCGCTGGCGCCGGTGGCCGGCCGCTGGGCCGCGCTCCTTTTCGGCGCCGGCCTCTTCGGCGCCTCGGTGCTGGGCGGCAGCGTGGTGCCTCTCTCCACGGCCTACGCCGTCACCGAGGCCTTCGGCCTGGAGCGGGGAGTCGGCCAGCGCTTCTCCGAAGCCCCCGTCTTCTTCGGCATCTTCACCGGCCTGATCGTGATCGGGGCGCTGGCGGTGCTCGTCCCCGGCGTCCCGCTGGTGTCGCTGATCCTGGCCACGCAGGAGGTGAACGGGCTGATCCTGCCCGCGATCCTGATCTACATGCTGGTGCTGGTCAACGACCGCAGGCTGCTGGGCCGCTACGTCAACGGCCCGGTCGCCAACGTCATCGGAGGTGCCACGGTCGTGATGCTGATCGTCCTCTCGGTTCTCCTGCTCCTGACCTCGATCCCTGGACTGTTACACGTGTAACAAGTGTCGCTGGGGCCGATGAATTTCCAACGTATTTCTGGGACGGGACACTAAGGCCCGAAGGCGGCTTCGAAGCGCTCCTTGGCGCCCTCGTCGAAGAGCACGAATCGGACCACGTCCGGCTCCCAGCCGGCGGCCAGCACCCGCTCCAGGCTTTCACGCATGATGCGCGCGCAGTCCTCCAGGGGAAAGCCGGCGATGCCGGTCCCCACGGCCGGGACGGACAGGGAGCGGATGCCCCTCTCGCGGGCGAGCCGGAAGGTCGCGTCCATGGCCGAGCGCAGGGATTCGGCGGTGGTCATCCCGCCCAGCTGCATGCTGGCCGCGTGGATTACGTAGCGGGCCGGCAGCTGGCCGCCGCCGGTGAGCGCGGCCTCACCCACCCGGATCGGACCCTGGCGGTCGCACTCCGCCTGGATGCTCGGCCCACCCCGGCGCCGGATGGCTCCCGCCACGCCGCCGCCCAGCTGGAGGTCGTTGTTCGCGGCATTCACGATCGCCTCCGTGTCCTGCTCGGTCAGGTCTCCGGCGAGGATGCGGATCTTCGGCTTTCCCGCAGGCATTGCCAGACCTCCTCGACGCGCTCGGCGAGCGTCTCGGGGGTCGCTGCCGCGATCCCGCGCACGCCCACCTGCTCGATCGCCAGCGAGGCGCAGGCCACCCCGTGGACCATCGCGTCCTCCAGGCCGCCAGCCTCGCCTTCGAGATTAAGCCAGCGGGCGAGCATGCCGCCGGCCAGCGTGTCGCCGGCCCCTGTGGTGTCGACCACCTTCCGGCTGAGCAGGGCCGGAACCCCAAGCACACCGCCCTCGGTGTAGGCGGTGACGCCGGCCGGCCCCGCCTTCACCACCAGCCCGTCCAGGCCCCAGCTCCGCCGGAACCCGCCGGGCGATCGAATCTGCCCGCCCAGGGCCGCGAACTCCTCGTGGTTGCAGAAGTACCAGTCGCTCAGGCGCAGCAGCTCCCGGGCCGCCTCCGGCTGTGCGGCCACGTACGAGCGCATGGCGTCGGCCGCCAGCAGCCGGGCGCCGGCCAGCCCGCGCGCCACCCGCACCTGCAGGTCCGGGCGCATGGAGCCGACGAAGGCCCAGCCCGAGAAACCGGCCGGCAGCTCCGGCTGCCAGGCGTCGTAGATGCTGTCGTGGCTGCCCAGGTCGAGGTTGCGGCCCTCCAGCTGCCGGGCCTGCCAGCGGTAGGTGGGCGCCTCCAGGACCGCCAGCCCCTCGAGGCTGACATCCCGGCCGGCCACCGCCCGCCGCACCAGCTCCACGCCGTCACCGCCGACCGGGGCCAGGAGCCGGACGGGTCCGATCAGGCCCGCCGCCAGCGAGAAGTAGAGGGCCGAGCCGCCCAGCTCGCCGGTGACGGCGCCGAAGGGCCCCTCGAGGGTGTCGAGCGCGATGGAGCCGGCGACGATCAGCTCGGGGCGCCGCCCCGGCCGGGTCACCTGAAGAGCGGGATCACCTTGGCCGGCCGCCGCACCGCCAGCGCCTGCCGCATGAGGCTCGCCTGCGCCCGGTAGAGAAGGTCCATCACCTTGGCCGGGCGGCGCTCGCGGCCGAGCTCGAGGGGCAGCCGCGGGTCGGCCTGCCGGAGCACGTGCACCAGCCGCGGATAGAGCCAGCCGGGCACGATGCGGAGCCGCTGCACCAGGCATTCCTCGACCCAGTACAAGAGCTCGTCCGACTCCCGGAGCAGCCGGCGCGGGGTCACCATCTGCTGCCGCCGGCGGTGCCAGTGCAGGGCCCGCTGCTGCTCCTCGTGGGTCTGTCGAAGCATGACCGTCGGCCCACTATAACAGCCGGTTCTGAAGCTCCCTGCCGGCCGCTCGAGCTCAGCGTCCGGGCGGGTAGCAGAGGGTCCTCCAACCGTCCGCCGCCGGTACCAGGTGCAGCTGCCTTTCCATCGTCCACTCCCGGTGCTGGTGGCGCAGCCGGTAGCGGACCTGGAGCCGGGCGACGTTGCGGTAGCTGCGCTGGTGCCGCTGGTCCGTCCACTCGGAGAGGAGGGCGACGCCGGCCACCTGAGCGTCCAGCAGCTCCGCCCCCGCCGCCTGGCGGGCCATGCCCTCGACGAAGCGGGCCTCCGACCCCCAGGCCCGCTGCGCGTCCTCGGCCACCAGCCTCCACATCTCCTCGTAGCGCCCCTCCCCCTGGAGGCGGTTGAAGCGCAGCTCGAAGGCGCCCGGCGCGGAAGCCAGGGGCTCCGGCGGCCGCCGCGGAGCCACCGCCGGCGGCCGGGCGGCCCCCGCCCCCCCGGCGCCGGCCGGGATAGGTGCCCTGACGAAGCGGGCGAACTCGTCCGCGGGCCAGGTCGTGAAGTGCCCGAGCACCCGGACGGCGAGCCGCTCCAGGGCCGGCCACCGCTGCAGGAGGCGACGCAGCATATTGACCACAGAGGCTAGATGTTGTGTGATTTCCCCAGACTGTATACAGAATGTGGATAACCCGCAACCAAACCCGGCTGCGCCGTCCAACTGGAAGGCCGCGGCGGGTCTGGCTGCGGGTGACTCGCTGCCGGCTGGGCCGCAGATGATCCGCTCGGGCAGGGGCTGGCGCCTGGGGCCGCGCCCGCAGCCGCCGGCCGCCGGCCGCCGGCCGGCGCC
>DATGVT010000492.1:0-1766 GCA_035300005.1 Candidatus Acidiferrales bacterium | reverse complement strand
CAGGCGGCCACCGGGCAGCAGAGCGCTGAGGCCGTAGGGATCAGCGGACCGGGGTCGTCACCCTGAGCTCTTGCTCTGCCGGGACCGCTGCACCTCCAGCACAACCGGGATGAGTGACACCACGACGATCACGGCGATGATCGGCAACAGGTACCGGTCGACGTTATGGACTGACTTGCCGAGGATGTAGCCGGCGAGCGTCACGCCAATTCCCCAGGCCACGCCGCCGATCAGATTCGCTGGGGTAAACACGCTGGCCTCCACCTCGGCCACACCGACCAGCGGGTTCATCAGGGTTCGGACCACCGGAACGAACCGGGCCAGGATCACGGCCTTGGCCGTCCCGTATTTCTCCAAGTATTCCTTGGTCCGCTCGACGTATTCCTGTTTGAAGAACCGCGAGTCGGGCCGGTTGAACAGGCGAGGCCCGGCTCTCCGCCCGAGGACGTAGCCGGTCTGGGCGCCGAGCACCGCGCCGAGCAGCGCCGCGGCCAGCACCGCGACCAGGTTGAGGTGGACGTCCCCGTGCCGATGGGTCGCCGCCAGCAGCCCGGCCGTAAAGAGGAGCGAGTCCCCAGGGAGCACGATGCCAACCAGCAAGCCCGTCTCGGCGAACAGGATCACAAACAGCCCTAGCGCGCCGAACGTGTTAAGGAGATGGGTAGGGGAGAGCACGGTGCCCGGTATGGTAACCCGCGCCCCTTGGTTGACATTCGGCGCCAAGGCCGTTCACCCTTGCTACCTGCCATGCCCAAACCCCTCGTCATCGTGGAGTCCCCTGCCAAGGCGAAGACCATCGCCGGCTTCTTGGGCCGCGGCTACCAGGTGGAAGCCTCGATCGGCCACATCCGGGACCTCCCGAACGGCGCGGCCGAAGTCCCGCCCGCCTACAAAGGGGAGCCATGGGCCCGGCTCGGCGTGGACGTCGACAACGACTTCAAGCCGCTCTACGTCATCCCCCGCCAGAAGAAAGACCAGGTCAGGAAGCTGAGGAGCGCGGTGAGGGACGCCAGCGAGGTGTTCCTGGCCACCGACGAAGACCGCGAAGGTGAGTCGATCGCCTGGCACCTGCTCGAGGTGCTGGCGCCCCGGGTTCCGGTCAAACGCATGGTCTTTCACGAGATCACGAAATCCGCCATCGACCAGGCCGTTCGGGAGTGGCGGGACCTCGATCGCCGCCTCGTCGACGCCCAGGAGGCCCGCCGCATCCTCGACCGCCTGTACGGCTACGAGGTGTCGCCGGTCCTGTGGAAAAAGGTCATGAGCAACCTGTCGGCCGGACGGGTCCAGTCGGTCGCCACCCGCTTGCTGGTCGAACGCGAACGGGCCCGGATGCGCTTTCGGGCCGCGTCGTACTGGGACATCGACGGTCAGTTTGAAGGTGAAAAGGGGAGTTTCGGCGCCACCCTGTCGGGGCTTGACGGGCGCCGGCTGGCGACCGGCAAGGACTTCGGCGAGGACGGCGCGCTCAAACCCAAAGATGTCGTCGTGCTCGACGAGGCAGGGGCTACCGGCCTGGCCGATCGGCTGGCCGATAGCACGTTCGCCGTTCGCTCGGTCGAGGAAAAGCCGTGGCGGCGGTCACCCTATGCACCGTTCATGACCTCGACGCTGCAACAGGAGGCGGGGCGCAAGCTGCGCTTCAGCGCGGCCAGGACCATGAGGGTGGCCCAGGACCTCTACGAGCAGGGCTACATCACGTACATGCGGACCGACTCGACGACCCTGTCCGACCAGGCCCTCGAGGCGGCCCGAGCCCAGGCCCG
>DATGVT010000491.1:0-4632 GCA_035300005.1 Candidatus Acidiferrales bacterium | reverse complement strand
GGCGGCTGACGATCTCCACCGGCGCCAGGCGCCGCAGCTCGTCCAGCCGGGGATCGGGTTCCAGGCCGCGGGCCATCAGCACCCGGCGCACCCGGCCGGCCCGCGCGGCCTCCAGCACGGCGTTGCGGCCGTGGATCACGGCGCGGTCCTACCCGCGTGCGTGCCGTAACTCACGTCCCTCCCTACCCTCCCCGCGAGCGGGGAGGGGCGAAACTGCCACAACTCACGTCCCCCTCCCTACCCTCCCCGCGAGCGGGGAGGGGCGAACCCCTCCCTACCCTCCCCGCGAGCGGGGAGGGATCGGCGCCAGCGCACCCCCTCGCGGGTGTCGTCGAGCAGGACGCCCTGCTCCTGCAGCCGCTCGCGGATCCGGTCCGCCCGGCCGAAGTCGCGCGCGGCCCGGGCCGCCTCCCGCTCCGCGATCAGCTGCTCCACCTCGCGGTCGAGAGCCGGCCGTTCGCCCAGCACGTCCAGGTACCCGTCGACCTCGCCCAGCACCGCCTTCAGCGCGGCCAGTCCCCGAGCCCCCACCCGGCCGGCGTCCAGGGTCGCGTTGGCCTCCCGCACCAGCTCGAAGACCTGGCCCATGCCCTGCGGCAGGTTGAGGTCGTCGTCCAGCGCTGACCGGAAGCGCTCGGCGGCCGACTCCGCGGCTCTGACCAGGGTGGTGTCGTCGCCGCCCGCCGGCGTGGTGTTGACGACGCGCCAGGCCAGCTCAGCCAGCCGCCGCACCTGCTCCGCGGCGCCGTGGAGGGACTCCTCGCTCAGCCGGAGCCGTGTGCGGTAGTGCCCCCCGGCGAGCAGGAAGTAGCGGATGGCGAGAGGGTCGTGCCCGGCGGCCAGCAGGTCGCGCAGGGTGGCGAAGTTGCGCAGGCTCTTCGACATCTTCTCGCCGGTGGCGTCGAAGACGTGCTCCGAGTGCAGCCAGCAGCGGACGAAGGTCTTGCCGGTGGCGGCCTCGGACTGGGCGATCTCGTTCTCGTGGTGGGGGAAGAGCAGGTCGACGCCGCCGCAGTGGATGTCCACCGTCTCGCCCAGGTACTTCATGGCCATCGCCGAGCACTCCAGGTGCCAGCCCGGGCGGCCGCGCCCGAAGGGCGCCTCCCAGGCGGCCCCGATCAGCTCGTCGGCGTCCTGGGAGTGCTTCCAGAGCGCGAAGTCGGTGGCCGACTCCTTGTCATAGCGGTCCTGACTGACACGGGCCCCGACCTTGAGCCCGGCCGGGTCCAGCCGCGAGAGCTTGCCGTAGGCGGGGAAGCTCGCGATCCGGAAGTAGACGTCGCCCTCGGAGAGGTAGGCGTTGCCCTTCTCCAGCAGCCGCGCCACCAGGGCGACCATCTCCGGGATGTGCTCGGTCGGCCGGGGGTAGTGCTCGGCCGGCTGCGCGCGCAGCGTGGCCAGGTCCTCGAAGAAGGCGCGGACGTACGGCTCGACGTACTCGGCGATCGTCTTCTGCGCCCGCCTCGCCTGGTCCAGGATGCGGTCGTCGATGTCGGTGAGATTCATGACGTGCGTCACCTGCAGGCCGTGGCGGCGCAGGTGGCGCTGCAGCAGGTCGTAGAAAAGGAAGGCGCGGAAGTTGCCGACGTGCGCGAAGTTCCAGACGGTGGGACCGCAGGTGTAGAGCGTGACGTGGCCGTCCCGCAGCGGCCGGAAGGGTTCCTTCTTCCCGCTCAGGGTGTTGTGGAGGACGAGGGCGATCGGGTTACTCAGAGCTCTCGAGCAGGACCACCGCCTGGGCCGCGATCCCGTCCTGGCGGCCGAGCGCCCCCAGCCGCTCCGGCGAGGTGGCCTTCACGCTGACGCCGCCCGGCTCCAGGCCCAGGCGGTCGGCCAGGTTGCGCGCCATGTCGGCCAGGTGAGGGCTCAGCATCGGCTCCTGGGCGACGACCGTGCTGTCGACGTTGGCGACCCGGTAGCCCGCCTCCTCGACCGCCGCCGCCGCCATCGCCACCAGCTCCAGGCTGGAGATGCCCTCGTACTGGGGGTCTCCGGGCGGGAAGTGCTGCCCGATGTCCCCCAGCGCCGCTGCTCCCAGGAGTGCATCGATCACGGCGTGGCAGAGGGCGTCGGCGTCAGAGTAGCCCTCCAGGCCGCGCTCGCTGCTGAGCTCGACGCCGCCCAGGATCAGGGGCCGGCCCGCCACCAGCGGGTGCACGTCGTAGCCGATGCCTACCCTCACCGGACCGATTCGTGTTCCCGGATCAGCGCCTCCACCACCTCCAGGTCCTCCTGCGTGGTCAGCTTCAGGTTGGTCAGCTCGCCTTCGACCACCGTTACGTCGTGACCGGCCGCGGCCACCAGCTGGGCGTCGTCGTCGCCCACCACGCCCGCGTCCGCCGCCTCGAAGTGGGCCCGGACCAGGAGCGGGTAGCTGAATGCCTGCGGGGTCTGGGCCAGGACCACCTGCGAGCGGTCGAGGCTCTCGACCAGGCGGTGGCCCTCCACCCGCTTGACCGCGTCCCTCGGCGGCAGGCCGGGAAAGGCGGCGCCCGACTCGAGGGCGGCGGCCAGCACCCGGCGCACGAGCGCCGCCGAGGCCAGGGGCCGCGCAGCGTCGTGGACCAGCACGTAGTCGCAGTCGCCCAGCGCGGCCAGCCCGGCCCGCACCGACTGCTGCCGGGTGTCGCCGCCGGCGCAGACCACCACCGGCTTGCGCGGACGCGCCGCCTCCACCTCCCGGCGCGCGCTCTCCAGCCGGGCCGGAGGGCCGGCGACCACGATCCTGTCCACCTCGTCCAGGCCCAGGAAGAGGTCCAGCACCCGGGCCAGGGTGGTGCGGCCGTTGAGCTGCACCAGGGCCTTGCTGCCCCGGCCCAGACGGGAGCCGGTGCCGGCGGCGGCCACGATCGCCCCCACCCTCACCTGCGCTTCCTCCCGTTGGAGCTGGAGGGGGCGGCGAAGATCATGCGGCCGGCCGCGGTCTGCAGGATCGAGGTCACGGTCGCGGTGATGGTCTGGTTCAGGAACCGGCGGCCGTTCTCGACCACCACCATGGTGCCGTCGTCCAGGTAGCCGACCCCCTGGCCGGGCTCCTTGCCCTCCTTGACCAGGGCCACGGTCAGCTCCTCGCCCGGGATCGCGATCGGCTTCAGCGCGTTGGCCAGGTCGTTCAGGTTGAGGACGTTCACCCCCTGCGCCCGGGCGACGCGGTTCAGGTTGAAGTCGTTGGTCATGATCGCCCAGCCTGCCGCCTTGGCGGTGCGCACGAGCCGGCTGTCGATCTCCGTCTCCTGCTGGGCGACGTCGTCGATGACCTCCATGTCGGCCAGCGGTTCCTTCTGCAGCTCGGTCAGGATGTCGAGGCCGCGGCGGCCGCGGTTTCGGCGGGTGGGGTCGGCGCTGTCGGCGACGTACTGCAGCTCCTTCAGGACCGACTGCGTCACCAGCAGCGGCATGTCCAGGAATCCGGAGCGGACCAGGTCGAGGACCCGGCCGTCGATGATGACCGAGGTGTCGAGCAGGGCCGCCCGGACGTGCCGCGTCGAGGCCGTCGACGGCCGGGCCAGGCCGAACAGGGCCAGGAGCTCCGAGCGCCGCGTCATGCCGACGCTGGCGCCCAGGAAGGCGAGCAGGGCGGCCAGCACCGCCGAGAGGCCGACGCCGTAGGGGAAGTCGCGCACGAAGAAGCCGATCAGCACCGCGACCACCAGGCCGACCACCATGCCCAGCAGGCCGGAGAAGAGGTCGGCCAGCGGGGTGGCGCTCAGGCGCAGGTTGAAGCGCTGCCAGCCACCCAGCACGTAGGGCGTGCCCAGGTAGGCGAAGATGAAACCCTCCAGGGTGGTCAGCGTCATGACCACCCAGCCTTCGCGTACGATCCCCGCCGAGCGGACCATCGCGTAGCCGAGGATGAAGCCGCCGATCGCTCCCAGCCCGGTCCCGGCGACCCGGGCCCAGGTCCCGGACTTCAACTCATCTCTCCTTCAGCTCCCGAAGCGTGCCGGACACTATAGGCGCTGAGATGGCGGCCGCGATCGCGGCCTCCAGGTCGCGGACCGGGTCCAGCTGCAGCCCGGAGGTGCGCGCGGGGGAGCTGCCCGCCGGCACCAGGGCCCGCCGGAAGCCGTGCCGCGCCGCCTCCTGCAGGCGCTTCTCCAGCTGGCCGACGCGGCGCACCTCCCCGGTCAGGCCCAGCTCGCCGACCACCAGCAGGTCCGGGGGCAGCGGCCGTTCCTTGAGGTTGGAGGCCAGGCTGAGGGCGAGGCCGAGGTCGGCGGCCGGCTCCACCACCCGGATACCGCCGGCGACGTTGACGTAGACCTCGGAGCCGCTCAGCCGGAGGCCGGCCCGCTGCTCGGCCACGGCCAGGATCATGTGCAGGCGGCTGAGGTCGAACCCGTTGGCGACCCGCCGCGGCATGGGCTGGTCCTTGCCGGTGACCAGGCTCTGCACCTCGACCAGCAGCGGCCGGGTGCCCTCCAGGGTCGCGATGACCGCGGTGCCGGGGGCTCCGGCGGCGGCGCCGCCGAGCAGGGCGGAGCTGGGGTCGGGCACCTCCTCCAGGCCCGCCTCGCCCATGGCGAAGATGCCGATCTCGTCGGTGGAGCCGAAGCGATTTTTGGTCGCCCGCAGAATCCGGAACTCCTGCCGGCGCTCGCCCTCCAGGTAGAGGACGGTGTCCACGATGTG
>DATGVT010000490.1:0-3452 GCA_035300005.1 Candidatus Acidiferrales bacterium | reverse complement strand
AGCGGCTGCCCAAAGAGATCCGAGAAGCGCTGCCGGAGAAGCTGAAGGAGAAAGCCCGGGTCTACGGCAAGGACCTGCCGGCCGAGCTCCAGGACCAGGTCTGGGAGGCCTTCCTGGACGGCGTGCGGCCGCTCCAGGAGGCGGGCAAGCTGGGCGCCGTATTCCTGCAGTTCCCGCGCTGGATCTTCCCCTCCAACGAGGCGCGCGAGCAGATCCTGGACGCCAGGCGGCGGCTGGGCGGGGTGCCGCTGACGGTGGAGTTCCGGCACGGCTCCTGGTTCAACGAGAAGAACGCCGAGCGCACCCTGAGCTTCCTGACCGACAACCGCATCCCTTACGTGGTCGTCGACGAGCCGCAGGGCTTCAAGAGCTCGGTCCCGCCGGTGGCGGCGGTCACCTCCCCGGAGCTGGCCGTGTTCCGCTTCCACGGCCGGCGCGCCGACCTCTGGGAGAAGCCGAACATACCGCCCAGCGAGCGGTTCCGCTACCTCTACGACGAGGACGAGCTGGCGGACTGGGCGCCGCAGATCGCGCAGGCGGCGCGCTCCACCAAGAAGACGCACGCGCTCTTCAACAACTGCTTTTCCAATTACGGCACCACCAACGCCATGCAGCTGGCGGACCTCCTGGCGCAGTACCAGGAGTGAAGCCTCGATCAGCGGCCTGGCCGAAACGTAGGCCGCGGATCGCCCAGGAAAGGCGGCTTGCTGCCTTTGCCATCCGCGGAGCTCATCGAAGGAAGGAGGGCTCGCGGGGGAAACCATGAGGGTTTCCTCCGCGCTCAGGCGGGAAGCTCTCCCAGGGTCACGCCGAGCGTTCGGCTGGAGCCGTCCGGGAGGCGGACCTCGACGCCCACGCTGTCCCCCGGCTTGTGCGTCGCCATCGCCTGGCCCAGCTCGCCGACGTCGGCCACCGCCTGGCCGCCGACCATGGTGATCACCCACTGCGGCTGTAGCCCGGCCTGGGCGGCGGGGCTGCCGCCGACCACGCTGACGATGCGGGCGCCGCCGGCGGCGTCGTTGGCGAGGCTGACCCCGAGGTAGGCGACGCCCGTCCGGGTGACCTTGCCCTGCTTGATCAGCTGGTTGGCGACGGTGACGAGCCGGTTGCTGGAGATGGCGAAGCCGATCCCCTGACCTGGCTGGCCCCGGCGTGCCGCGCTGACCGAGCCCAGGGTCGGCATGCCGACCACCTTGCCGTCCAGGCCGACCAGGGCACCCCCGGAGTTGCCGGGATTGATTCCGGCCGAGGTCTGGATCAGGTCGGAGAGGGTCACGCCGTTGCCCTCGTCGGCCGTCCGGCCGGTGGCGCTGACGATGCCGTCGGTCACGCTGCCGCTGTATCCGTACGGGCTGCCCACGGCGAGCACGATGTCACCGCGCTTGACGGTGGAGGAGTCGGCGAAGGTGGCCGCCGGCAGCCCGCGGGCGTTGACGTGGAGGACGGCCACGTCGCCGGCCGGATAGGTGCCGACCAGCGTGGCCGGGTAGCGCTGGCCGGTGCTGGTGACCACGGCCAGGTTGCCGGCACCGGCGACCACATGCGCGTTGGTGACGATGTTTCCGGCGCCGTCGAAGACGATGCCGGAGCCGAGGCCCTGGCTGGTGACCACCTCCACCACCGAGGGCTCCACGCGGGCAACCAGCTGGACCAGCTGCTCCTGGAACTGTTGCAGGGCCCCGCTGCCGGCGGGGACGACGGCCGCGCCGACGGGTGACGACCTGGCCGGGGAGGGCGTCGCCGCGGCCCGCTGCAGGCTGGGGGCGCAGCCGGCGGCCAGCAGGATGGCGCCGAACCCCAGCCCGGCCAGGGTGCGGCGCCAGGTCACCTCGGGCTGCCGCCGGACGGCGGCTGCGGGCGGCCGGGGAGCGGGCGGCCGGGGAGCTGGCCGGGTGGCCGGGCGGGCGGGCGGACCCGGCGGCAGTCGCCGGCGAACGGGCCCCCGCGGGGCTGCCCCGGCCTGGATCCCGGCGAGGGCGATGGACAGGCGGCCCGCGCGCTCGCCACATGCCGCGGGCTGGTGACGGCCATGACCGTCAGCCCGGCCCAGCTCAAGAGCAGCCCGACCAGCAAGCCGAAGAAGACGCCGGCGGTGGCGCGGCGGGCGGCGTAGAGCCCGTCAGCGAGCACGGGTCAGCGTCTCCGCCATCCGCTGGTAGTCGGCCTCCGAGATCTCCCCGCGCGCGTAGCGCTCGCGCAGGAGCTGGAGGGCGGGGTCGGGCCCGCGGAAGTGGGGCACGGCCCAGAGGATGAGCCAGACCCCTGCCGCGATCAGCAGCAGGGGCAGGAGTGCGGCCGGCCCGGGAAAGACCGGCGGGATAAGAGGGGGACCTTCAAAGCCGAACCGGCCCGTAAGCGACCTCAGCGTGAGGGGCAGCGCGAGCAGGAGGGAGAGGACCAGGCCACCCGCGAGGCCGAGCAGGAAGGGAGCTGAGGACCGGCGGGGCGGCACCGCTGGTGCGGCGGCCGACGCGGGCTCGGCCGGTGTGGTCTCGGGGTTTGGCCCGGCGGGTTTTTGCTTCACGGGCCGGAGGTTAGCGAGCCCTGTATGACAGCAACATGAAGGCGCCCCTCGTCCGCAACCTGAAGCCCCGCTCCGGGCGCTTCACGCTGCGTTCAGGTGCGCGCGCCAGGCTCTCGGCCGGTGACGGAATCGGTAATGTGTCCGCGGACTTGAGGCTTCTGCTCGCCGAGGACGATCGGGCGCTGGCCGAGGTCCTGGCCCGGGGGCTGCAGGAGGACGGCTACGTCCTGGACGTGGTCGACCGCGGGGACGACGCGCTCCACATGCTGCGCCTCTATGACTACGCCGCGGCCGTGCTCGACTGGAGGATGCCGGGCATGGAGGGCGCGGAGGTGGTTCGCGAGGCCCGGCGGCTGAAGATCGCCACCCCGGTCCTGATGCTGACCGCCCGCGACACCGTCACCGACCGCGTGCAGGGCCTCGACTCCGGGGCCGACGACTACCTGGTCAAGCCGGTCGCCTTCCCGGAGCTGCTGGCCCGGCTGCGCGCCATCCAGCGCCGGCCGCGGCAAGGCAGCGCTCCGCACCTGGCAGTCGGCAACCTGACGCTCGACCCGGCCACCCGGCTGGTCCAGGCCGGCGGCCAGCCGGTGCTGCTGACCAACCGCGAGCTGGGGATCCTGGAGATCCTGATGCGGCGCTCGCCGGCGGTCGTGGACCGCGTCTCCATGGCCCGCCACGCCTGGATGGAGGAGGAGGACGCGGCCGGCTCCAACACCATCGACGTCCATGTCGGGCGCCTCCGCCGCAAGCTGGCCCGAGCGGAGGCCGCCGTGCAGGTGGTCACCGTGCGCGGCGTCGGGCACCGGGTGGTGCCCGCGTGACGCCGCTCAGAGCCGCGGCCCGGGTCGCCGCCGTGGCGACCGGCATCGCGGTCGTGCTCTACCTGGCCGCGAGCGTGGCCCTGGTGCTGATCACCGACAGGGCC
>DATGVT010000489.1:0-9599 GCA_035300005.1 Candidatus Acidiferrales bacterium | reverse complement strand
CGGGTAGATCCGGGCCAGGCTGAGCGCCATGTTGTAGGTGGGCAGGAACTTCGACTCCACCACCAGCCCCTCGCCCATCGCCACCTCGTAGATGGTCCCGATCTGGACGTCGGCCTCCTTCAGGATCGCACCGTGCCCGATCACGTCGATGCCTCGCCTGCCGGCGCGGCCCATGAGCTGGGTCAGCTCGCCGGTGGTCAAGGTCGAGAAGTTGACGCCGTCGAACTTGGTGAACGACGAGATGACGACCCCGCGGGCCGGCATGTTGATGCCCAGCGAGAGGGTCTCGGTGGCGAAGACGACCTTGAGCAAGCCTTGCTGGAAGAGCTCCTCGACCAGCTCTTTGTGATAGGGGAGCAGGCCGGCGTGGTGCACGGCCAGGCCGCGGCGGAGCATGCCGGAGTCGACCATCCGCCGGTAGAGCGCGGCTTCGTCGGGGTCGGCGAGCCGGCCCAGGCGCTCGGAGGCCTGGCGCTCGATTGCCTCCTTCTCGGCCGCGCTGGTGAGGTCGATCTCGTGGTACGAGCAGCGCTGCAGGGCTTCGCGGCAGCCGCGCCGGCTGAAGATGAAGTAGATGGCGGGCAGCATGTCCAGCCGGCGCAGCTCGGCGACCACCGCCAGCAGGTCGTTGGAGGGCAGCCGCCGGTAGCCGTGGACGCGGAAGTCCGCCTCCTCCTCCTGGACCGCGCGCGCCCAGGTCCGCTGGTCGATCCCGCCGTCGGACCCGAAGACGGGCAGCAGCCGGTTCTGCAGGGCCAGCCAGAGCTTGAGCTCCACCGGGCGCTTCTCGTGGTAGACGGTCGCCACCGCTCCGCGGTTCTGGGTCATCCAGTCGGCGATCTCGCGGTAGTTGCCGATGGTGGCGCTGAGCCCCACCAGCTTGATGTGGGAGGGGGCCTGGACCACGATCTCCTCCCAGACCGAGCCGCGCGGGAAGTCGTCGATGTAGTGGACCTCGTCCAGAACCACGTGGCCGACCTGGTCCAGCCGCTCCGGCTCCTCGTAGATCAGGTTGCGCAGGATCTCGGTCGTCATCACGACCACGGGCGCGTCCTCGTTGATGGTGTTCTCGCCGGTGACCAGGCCGACCCGCTGGGCGCCGTAGGCGCGCTCGAAGTCGCGGAACTTCTGGTTGCTGAGCGCCTTCAGAGGTGTGGTGTAGACGCAGCGCCGGCCCTCCGCCAGGGCGCGGAAGATCGCATATTCGGCGACGACGGTCTTGCCGCTGGACGTGGGCGCCGAGACCAGCACCCCGCGGTGGGCCTCCAGCTTCTCGATCGCCTCCACCTGGAAGGGGTCGAGCCGGAACGGGAGGCCGGCCTGGAACTCCTCCAGCAGGGTGGCCTGGGTCCTCACACCTCGATGCTAGCCTTGCCCCGATGACGGCTGCCCCGGCCCCGCTCCAGGGGGTGCGCGTGCTCGACTTCACGCACGCGCTGGCAGGCCCCTACTGCACGATGCTGCTGGGCGACCTGGGCGCGGACGTCGTCAAGGTGGAGCCTCCCGACGGGGATCAGGCCCGCCGCTGGGGACCGCCCTTCCTGAACGGGGAGTCCACCTACTTCCTGTCCATCAACCGCAACAAGCGGAGCCTGGTCCTGGACCTGAAGGGCGAGGCCGGGAGGTCGGCCGCGCAGCGCCTGGCTCGGCGCAGCGACGTGCTGGTCGAGAACTGGAAGCCGGGCACCGCCGACCGGCTGGGGCTGGGCTGGACGGAAACCTCGCGCGCCAACCCGAGGCTCATCTACGCGTCCATCTCCGGCTTCGGCCGCTCGCGGCCGACGCTGGCCGGCTACGACCAGATCGCCCAGGGGGCCGGCGGGCTGATGAGCATCACCGGGTTCCCGGACGGCCCGCCGGTCAAGACCGGCGTCCCGGTCGGCGACATCGCGGCCGGCATGTTCACCACCCACGCCATCCTGGCCGCGCTCTACCAGCGGGAGCGCGGCGGCAGCGGGCGGCTGATCGACGTCTCGCTGCTGGATTCGGTGCTCTCGCTGCTCACCTACCAGGCCGGGCGGCTGTTCGCCACCGGCCAGCCGCCGGGCCGGGAGGGCAACAGCCACCCGACCATCGTCCCCTACGGCACCTTCCGGACGGAAGACGGCTGGCTCAACCTGGCGGTCGGGTCCGACGCCCAGTGGCTGCGCTTCTGCGAGGTGGTGGGCGCGACCGAGCTGGCGGCTGACGCCCGCTTCCGCGAGAACTCGGGGCGCCAGAAGCACCGCGAGGAGGTGCACGGCGCGATCGAGAAGATCCTGGCCACCAGGCCCACCCAGGCCTGGCTGCCTGGCCTGGAGCAGGCGGCGATCCCGGCCGGGCCGATCTATGACCTGCAGCAGGCTTTCGCCGACCCCATCGCCCGGGAACGGCGGATGCGAGTGGACCTTGAGCACCCCCAGGCCGGGCTGATCTCGGTGACGGGCACGCCCTGGAAGCTGGACGGGGAGGGCCTCAGCGTCCCGCGGCCGCCGCCGGTGCTGGGCGAGCACACAGCGGAGGTGCTGGCCGAGATCGGCTAGTCAGACCCGCAGCAGCTCGGTCGCCACGTCCGCGACCCGAGCCCCGTCGGCGTGCTGCTCGACGAAGCGGAGCACCCGGGCCAGGACCTCGTCGGCGTGGGCGGCCTCCGCCGAGACGCAGGCCACGGCCAGCTCGGCCAGCTGCCAGCGATCCCGCTCGCCGACCTCGGCGGCGGCGACCTGGAACTGGCTCCGGATCCGGCGCAGGAGCGGGCCGACGGTCTGCCGCTTGGTCTTCAGGGAACCGCTCGCCGGCAAGTGCAGGCGAAGCCGGAGGACCCCCACCACCATGGCCGCCATTGATCCGGATTTTGACGCCTGGAGGGGCCGAGATATGATGCGCCCAATACGGACGAGCCGGTCGCGCACGCCGGCCAGGGAGGAAGGGCCAGATGAGCCTAGAGAGGGATGTCAATCCCGAAGAGTTCAGGAAGTTCGAAGAATTCCTCGACGAGTGGTCGCGGCGTGACTTCCTACGCAACCTGGGCGCCGGGGCCGCCTACCTGGGCTTCCTCGCGGGCGGCCTGGAGTTCCTGGAAGCCTGCGGCGGCGGCGGAACCACCAGCGGCGTCAACGTCAAGGAAGGCGGCCACATCGTGGAGGCCACCATCGCCGACATCAAGACCACCAACCCGGTCCTCTCGTCGGACACCTCCAGCGCCTACATCATCTCCCAGATCTACGACGGCCTCTACACCACCGACGAGACCGCCAACCTCTACCCGCTGATCGCCAAGGAGAAGCCCTCGCTGGCATCTGACTCGCTTACCTACACGGTCAACCTGCGGCAGGACGTCAAGTGGTCGGACGGGCAGTCCCTGACCGCCGACGACGTGTACTTCACCTACCAACTGATGTGGGACCCCAAGTACAAGAAGGTCAACTCGCCGCGGCGGGCCGACCTCGAGCAGTACCTGGAGAGCATCACGGTCAAGGACAAGTACACCCTGATCTTCAAGACCAAGACGATCTACGCGCCCTTCGCGATCAGCCAGCTGCAGTACGGCATCCTGCCCAAGCACGCGTGGGGCGACCTGGCGCCGGAAGCGGTCAACAGCACTCCGCTGAACGCCGCCCCCACGGTCACCTCCGGCACCTTCAACTTCGTGAAGTGGGAGAAGGGCTCGCAGATCTCTACCACCAAGAACCCGAAGTACTACCGGGGCGCGCCCCACATCGACAACTGGGTCTACAAGGTGGTGGGCGGCTCGACCGAGGTCTTCAACCAGCTGAAGACGGGTGAGATCGACATCGGCGGCGTCGATCCGGCGCAGTACGACTCCGCCAAGGCGGTCGACACCATCAACGTCCGCACCTACCCGCGGCTGGTCTTCGACTTCTACGCCTACCAGCTCGACCCGGCCAAGCCGGCCTCCAAGTTCTTCAGCGACAAGACCGTGCGCCAGGCGCTCGTCTACGCGCTGAACCGGCAGGCGATCGCCGACGCCCTCTACTTCAAGCAGGCGACCGTCGCCAACACCTCCATGCCCCCCGCCTCGTGGGCCTACAACAAGGACAACAAGCCCGTCTACAACTTCGACAAGGCCAAGGCGCAGTCGATGCTGGACGCGGCCGGCTGGAAGGTGGGCTCGGGTGGGATCCGGGAGAAGAGCGGCAGCCCGTTCAAGTTCGAGATGATCACCAACGCCGGCAACAAGGTCCGCGAGAACCTGCTGGTGGTCCTGCAGCAGCAGTGGAAGGACGTCGGCATCGAAGCCATCCCGAAGTACGTGGACTTCAACAAGGTGCTGGTGCCGGCCATCACCGACACCCGCAAGTTCGACGTCTTCATGGTCGGCTTCAGCTGGGGCGTTGACCCCGACCAGTCGGCGCTCTGGCACTCGCGCAACGCCGGCCCGGGTGGGTTCAACGGCGCCGGTTACAGGAACCCGGAGATGGACAAGGTGCTGGACGACGCCGTCGGCACCCTCGACCAGAGCAAGCGCAAGCAGCTCTATTTCAAGATGCAGCAGATCCTCAGCGAGGACCAGCCGGCGCCCATCCTGACTTTCCCCAACGCCATCCTGGGCACCACCAAGCGCGTGCAGAACTACAACCCGAACGCATTCGTCGGCGTTCGCAAGTTCTTCAAAGACGTCTTTGTGACGGACGGCAAGTGACGGTAGGAGGCGACACCCGGGCGGCAGGGCGCTGAGAAAGGGGCATCGGATCATCTGGCGATCCTGGAGCGCCGAGGGGCCAGTCAGCGGGTGGTGGGCTAGGAGCGCATCTGGAAGATGCGTGACGACGACCGCCGGGGCCCGCTGGCAGCCACTTCGGCCGCCAGGGCGCCAGAGGGCCGATGCCGCCTTCAAGCGGGCACCCCTTTCTCAGGGGCCTGCTAGGTAAGGTCGCGCCATGCTGGCGAAGTACATCCTCCGCCGGGTGATCGCCTCCATCCCCGTCCTGATCGGCGTGACCATGGTCAGCTACTTCCTGATCTGGGTCACCGCCGGGGACATCGTGCCCGGCCTCGAGCTCAACCCCACCATCCGGCACGAGGACATCGAGCGGATCCGGCACAACCTGGGCCTCGACCAGCCCTTCTGGATCCAGTACCTGAACTGGGTCGGACTGCCGTACATCGCCCAGCAGCTGCACCTGCTCGGGGGCGAGTGGCCGAAGGGCATCCTGGAGGGTGACTTCGGCCGCTCCCTGATCGACGGCTCGCCGGTCATCGACCACATCCTGGACCGGCTGCCCAACACGCTCGAGCTGACCACCACCGCCATCCTGTTCGGGGTCGCGATCGCCATCCCGCTGGGCGTGACGGGCGCCCTGCGCCGCGGCAGCAACATCGACCACGCGCTCACCGCCCTCTCGGTCGGCGGCGTCGCGATCCCGTCCTTCTGGCTGGCGCTGATGCTGATCCTGCTCTTCTCGGTCCAGTTCCAGGCCTGGGGCCTGCCCTGGCTGCCGTCCAGCGGCGCCTACAGCCCCCTGCAGGGGGGCGACTTCTTCGACCGGCTCGTGCATCTGGTCATGCCGGCCCTCGTGCTCTCCTTCGGCTACCTCGCCATCTGGTCCCGCTTCGGCCGCTCGTCCATGCTGGAGGTCCTCTCCCAGGACTACGTACGCACGGCCCGGGCCAAGGGCATGAACGAACGCCGCGTCGTCTACGTGCACGCGCTGCGCAACGCCGTCATCCCGCTGGTCACGCTGGTCGGGCTGGAGCTGCCCAGCCTGGTCTCGGGCGGGGCCGTGATCGAGATCGTCTTCGGCTGGCCCGGGATCGGCCGTTTCGCGCTCGACCGGGCCCAGGGCCACGACTACACGGCCGTGATGGGGATCGTGACCTTCGCCGCGCTGCTGGTCGTCGCCGGCAACCTGCTGGCCGACATCCTCTACGCGATCCTGGACCCGCGCATCAGGTACACGTGATCGATCCTGCCGCGGTCGAGATCGCTCTCCCTCGTGCCGAGTACGAGCCCACGGCCGCCCGGCCCGCCCAGAGCTACTGGAGCGAGTCCTGGGAGCGCCTGCGGCACAACCGCATCGGCATGTCCGCCGGCGCGGTCGTGCTGCTGATGGTGGCGATCGCGCTGGCGGCGCCCCTGCTCTCCAGCTACGTGACGCACTGGGACCCCCTGCGCCAGGACCTGCTCACGACCTTCAAGCTGCCCGGCCGGCTGCACTGGCTGGGCTCCGACGAGCTGGGCCGCGACACCCTGACGCGGCTCATCTTCGGCGCCCGGGTGACGCTGACGGTCGCCTTCCTGGCGGTGCTGGTCGCGCTCCTGCTGGGCGGCGCGGTGGGCCTGGTCGCCGGCTTCTACGGCGGCTGGGTGGACCAGATCCTGATGCGCTTCGTGGACGTCATCCTGTCCATCCCCTCCATCTACCTGCTGATCCTGCTCACCATCCTGCAGCCCAAGATCGGCCCCATCGTCCTCTCCACCTCCGACCCGCGCAGCCTGGCGGTGATCATCGCGCTGGTCGGCTGGGGAGGCCTAGCCCGCCTGGTGCGCGGCGAGACGCTCTCGGTCAAGAACCGCGACTTCATGCTCGCCACCCGCTCCATCGGCGCCTCCGACCTGCGCCTGATGCTTCGCCACCTGCTGCCCAACGTGCTGGCGGTGATGATCGTGGCCGCCAGCCTGAACGTCGGCGGCATCATCATCACGGAGGCGATCCTGGACTTCATCGGGCTGGGCATCCAGCCGCCAACTCCGAGCTGGGGCAACATGCTCACCAACTCGCAGGTCTACTTCTATCACTCGATCTGGCTGG
The DNA here is from genome assembly GCA_035300005.1 of Candidatus Acidiferrales bacterium. Taxonomy (GTDB): domain Bacteria; phylum Chloroflexota; class Dormibacteria; order Dormibacterales; family Dormibacteraceae; genus DATGVT01. The sequence goes on along the minus strand of DATGVT010000489.1, from coordinate 2,847 downwards.
TGCTCCTGCCCGGCGCCCTGATCTTCGTCACCGTGCTGGCGATGAACATTTTCGGGAACGCCGTGCGCGACGCCTTCGACCCCCGCCTCAAGTGACCGAGGAGATCCTGCTGCAGGTCCGCGACCTGCGCACCCAGTTCCCGACCAAGGACGGCGTGGTGAAGGCCGTCGACGGCGTCTCCTTCGACCTGCGGCCGGGCGAGACGCTGGGCATCGTCGGCGAGTCGGGCTGCGGCAAGTCGGTGACCGCGCTCTCGGTCATGCGGCTGCTGCAGCGGCCGGGCCGCATCGTCGGCGGCCGGGTTCTCTTCAAGGGGCGCGACCTGACCAAGGTCTCCGAGCACGAGATGCAGGAGGTCCGCGGCGACGAGATCGCGATGATCTTCCAGGACCCGATGACCTCGCTGAACCCGGTGTTCCGGACCGGCTGGCAGGTGGGCGAGCCGCTGATCCTGCACCGGGCCATGGAAAGGGTGAAGGCGATCGCGGTGGCGGCCGGCATGCTGGAGAAGGTCGGCATCCCGGAGGCCCGGCAGCGGGTCGAGGACTACCCGCACCAGTTCTCGGGCGGAATGCGGCAGCGGGCCATGATCGCGATGGGCCTGACCACGGCGCCGGCGGTGCTGATCGCGGACGAGCCCACGACCGCCCTGGACGTCACCATCCAGGCGCAGATCCTGGACCTGCTGCGGCACGTGAACCAGGAGTTCGGGACCGCGACCATCCTGATCACCCACAACCTGGGGGTGGTGGCCGGCATGTGCGAGCGCGTGCTCGTGATGTACGCGGGCAAGATCGTGGAGTCGGGCCCGACCGACGACGTCTTCGCCAGCCCCAAGCATCCCTACACGTGGTCCTTGCTGCGCTCCATCCCGCGCCTGGACCACGACGACCGGGAGCCGCTCAAGCCGATCGAGGGTCTGCCGCCGGACCTGATCAGCCCGCCGCGCGGATGCGCCTTTCATCCCCGCTGCCCCTTCCGGGTCGAGCGCTGCACCAAGCAGACGCCGCCCCTGGAGGCGGTCGGCCAGACGCAGCTCGCCGCCTGCTGGGTGACCCAGGCCGGAAAGGACCTGAATGCCTGAAACCGCCACGGCGGCCAGGCTGAGCAAGGCCTGGACCTCAGCCGAGCCGCTGGTCGAGGTTCGCGGTCTCAAGAAGTACTTCCCGGTCACCGCCGGCGTCCTCCAGCGGACGGTGGCCTGGGTGCGCGCCGTGGACGGCGTCGACCTGGAGATCAAGCAGGGCGAGACCCTGGGCCTGGTCGGCGAGTCGGGCTGTGGCAAGTCGACGCTGGGCCGCACGATCGTCCGCCTCCTGGAGCCGTCCGCCGGCTCGGTCAAGTTCAAGGGCCAGGAGCTGACCAGGCTCTCCAGCGGCGGCATGCGCCGTATGCGCCGCGAGATGGCGATGATCTTTCAGGATCCCTTCGCCTCGCTGGACCCCCGGCAGACCGTGGGCGACATCGTGGGCGAGCCCCTGGACGTCCACGGCCTCGCGCGCGGCAAGCAGCGCCAGGAGCGCATCCAGGAGCTGCTGCGGGTGGTGGGCATGAACCCCCACTTCGCCAACCGCTACCCGCACGAGTTCTCGGGCGGCCAGCGGCAGCGCATCGGCATCGCGCGGGCGCTGGCGGTGGACCCGTCCTTCATCGTCTGCGACGAGCCGATCTCGGCGCTGGACGTCTCCATCCAGGCGCAGATCATCAACCTGCTGGAGCGGCTGCAGTCGAAGTTCGACCTCACCTACCTCTTCATCGCGCACGACCTCTCGGTCGTGAAGCACATCTCGGACCGGGTGGCCGTCATGTACCTGGGCAAGGTGATGGAGGTGGCCGACGCCCGGGAGCTGCACCGGCACCCGCGGCATCCCTACACCGGCTCCCTGCTCTCGGCCATCCCCATCCCCGACCCCAAGGTGGAGCGGGGCAGGCAGCGGATCATCCTCCACGGAGACGTGCCCTCGCCGGTCAACCCGCCCTCCGGCTGCCGGTTCCGCACGCGCTGCTTCAAGGCCCAGGCGAGGTGTGCCGAGGAGGTGCCGACGCTGGACACTGTGCGCGAGGGCGACCACCGGGCGGCCTGCTTCTTCCCCCTGGAGACCTGACGGGGGGCGGCAACAACGCAGACGGCCCGCATGGGGGACACAGGTCCGGCGACGATCCCTCGGCAGGTCTCCCTAGACTGATCTCTCGACGTGCTTGAAGAGGCTTTGAGGCTGGCCCGCGCCCAGCGAGCCCAGGCCGAGGCCGACCTCGTCGAGCTGGCCTCCATCCCCAGCGTGAGCTCGCTCCAGGCGCACCGGGACGACTGCCGGCGGGCCGCCGGCTGGCTGGCGGGCCGCTTCCGGCGGCTGGGCCTGAAGACCGAGCTGGTGGACGTCCGGCCCGACGGTCACCCGGTGCTGGTGGGCGAGTGGATGGGCCGGAAGGGCCGGCCCACGCTGACCATCTACGGCCACTACGACGTCCAGCCCGCGGACCCTCTCTCGGAATGGGTGAGCCCGCCCTTCGAGCCCAGCCGCCGCGACGGCTTCCTCTACGCGCGCGGCGCCTCCGACAACAAGGGCCAGCACCTGGCCGCGGTGAAGGCGGTCGAGTATGGTCTCGCCGCCGGCGGGCCGCCCCTGAACCTGCGCTTCCTGTTCGAAGGCGAGGAGGAGATCAGCGGGCCGTCGCTGGGCAGGTTCGTCCGGGCCCACAGACGCAGGCTTCACACCGACTACCTCTTCATCGGCGACGGCGACTTCGTGGCCCCCGGGAGGCCGTGCCTGGTCACCGGCATGCGGGGGTTGCTCTACACGGAGATCGAGGCCACCGGCGCCGCCGCCGACCTCCACTCCGGCCTCT
>DATGVT010000488.1:0-4925 GCA_035300005.1 Candidatus Acidiferrales bacterium | reverse complement strand
GGCGGCTGGCGCTTCGTCTTCTGGCTGAACCTGCCCCTGGCGGCGCTGGTGGGCCTGGGTCTGGTAGTCCTGGGCCGGCGGGGCCAGGCGGTGCCGCGGCGGGCCGGATCGGGGGTGGACTGGCCAGGCGCCGCCCTGCTCGGGTTGGGAATGGCGCTGTTTACCCTCGCCCTCTATCCCGACGATCCCGCCCACCGGGCCCTGAATTCGTGGTTCCTGCCCGCCGGCGTTGGCGCGCTGGCGGCGCTGGCGGGCTTCGGGTGGCGGCAGCTGCGGCGGCTGGAGCCGCTGATCCCGCGAGCTCTCCTGCTCAGCCGCGGCTTCCTGGGCTCCAGCCTGGCCAACCTGCTGGTCGGCGGCGCGCTGATGGTGGCGCTGGTCGACGTGCCCATCGCCGGCCGCGCCGTCTTCGGGCTGGACTCGCTGGGCGCCGGCCTCCTGCTCTCGCAGTTCCTGGTCGGGGTGCCGGCGGGGGCCCTGGCCGGCGGCTGGCTGGCGCCCCGGCTGGGCGCGCGCTGGACGGCCCTGCTGGGGATGCTCCTGGCCGCCGCCGCCTTCCTGCTGATGTCAGGCTGGCAGGCCGACGAGCTGCACCGCCTGGTGGCCGGCGGCGTGCGCCAGGCCGACCTGGAGCTGGGCCTCTGCGGGCTCGGCTTCGGGCTGGTCATCGCGCCGCTGGCGGCGGCTGTGCTGGAAGCCGCCGGAGCCGACCAGCACGGCCTGGCCTCCAGCCTGGTCGTGCTCGCCCGCACCATGGGCATGGTGGTGGGCCTGGCGGCGCTGACCGCCTTCGGCCTGCACCGCTTCTACGAGATCCTGGGTCCCCAGACCATCGGCAGCGGCGACCTGGCGGCGCAGATGGCCGCGCTGGAGAAGCGGGTGGTGGCCGCCCTGCTGCAGGAGTACCGGGAGATCTTCTCCGTCGCCGCCGGGCTCTGCCTGCTGGCGGGCCTGGTGGCGGCGGCCGGGCTGCGGGGTCGGTCTGCGGCGGGCTGAGATCGGGGCTCAGCTGTTGATGTTGATCTCGAAGCCCCCGCTCGTGAAGCGGGCGTAGGCGAGCACCGCCAGCGCCAGGCCACCCAGCCCGAGCAGGACGCAGGCCACGGTCACGCCCAGCACCCGAGGGAGGTTGGCCTGCTCGCCGGCGGGAAAGATCGCGAAGCCGGACCCCCCGCCCGACGGCACCGGAGCGGAGATGGCCGGCCCGGGATGCTGCCGCCGGTAGGCCTGGAAGGCTTCGACCAGATCGGCTCCGTTCTGGGTGGCGAAGGTCAGCGAGTAGTTCAGGTCGGGACCCCTGAGGAGGACTCCCTGGCCGCCTTCGACCTGCAGCCAGGCGTGAGGGCGCTCTGACTCGCCCAGCACGTAGTAGGTCATCTCCCGCCAGCGGCGCAGGCCATCGAGCAGGGTCGGGAGCGACGAGGCGCCGGTGTCGGGATCAGCGGCCGGGAGCGGGCGCACCTCGTCGAGCTCGCTGAAGTCGAGCCTGACCCGCGAGCCGCGTTCGGGCTCCTTCGACCACTCCACCCCCAGGTCGAGGGTGACGCCCTCGGGGTCGACCTCGTAGGCCGGCGGCCGCTGGAGGCTTCCGATGCCCACCCCGGCCAGCCGGCGCAGCCCGCTGAGACCCGCGGGTCGGGCCAGGGCGTAGAGGGAAGCGCTGACCACCGCCAGCAGGATCTGCGCCTGGAACAGCGCCCAGAATCCGGCCGCGCAGCAGAGGAACAGCAGCAGCAGGCAGCCGCCGACGAGCGCGTGGCGGGGCTGCAGTCTGAAGCCGGCCCGGCCGATGCCGCGCAGAAGCGTGTAGGAGAGCTCGAAGGCGACCACCCCGAGGAGCGCCGAGAGCAGCACAGACGCCAAGGCTGTGAAGGGGCCGCGGGTGCTGGCGAAGACCAGCAGACCCCACAGGAAGACGATGAGTGCGGCGCCGAGGGCGCGGTTGGCGGTGGCGGCGAACGCCATCCTTCGCGGCCTTCAGGAGTCCCGGAAGAGCTGCAGCAGCTGAGCCGGGCTCAGGTTGCCGCCCGAGCAGATCAGCGCCACGGTGCGGCCCTGCAGGCTCGGCTTGATCTGCAGCGCTCCCGCCAGGGGCGCCGCCGCCGCCGGCTCCACCAGGTTGCGCGTGTGCTCGATCATCAGCCGGGTGGCCTGCGCCAGCTCCTCGTCGCTCACCAGCACGAAGTCCTTCAGGTGCTGGCGGAGGATGCGCTGGGGCAGCTCGAAGGCGGTGGCGGTGGCCAGGCCCTCGGCGAAGGTGGTGTTGGGCGCCTCCGTCAGCCGGCCCTGTTTCCACGACCTGTAGGCAGCCGGCGCGGAGGCCGACTGGACGCCGATCACCTCCAGGCCCGGCTTCAGCGCGGCGGCGGCGAGGCAGGCGCCGGCGGCGCCGCTGCCGCCGCCGATCGGCACCAGGAGTACCTCGACCTCGGGGCGCTCCTCCAGGACCTCCAGGGTGTGCGTGGCCACGCCCGCGATCAGGAGCGGCTCGTTGCCCGAGTGCACGTAGCGGTAGCCGTGCTCGTGGGCCAGCGCCTCGCAGTGCTCGCGGGCGTCGTCGTAGCGGTCGCCCTCCAGGATCAGCTCGGCGCCCAGGCCGCGCATCGAGGCCACCTTGACCGGGTTCGCCGCCGCCGGCGCGCAGATGATCGTGCGCACCCCGAACAGGCGGCCGGCGTAGGCCAGGGACTGGCCGTGGTTGCCGGTCGAGGCGCCGATGATGCCCCGCTCCCGCTCCTCCGGATCGAGCTGCGAGACCAGGTTGATGCCACCCCGCACCTTGAAGGCCCCGGTCGGCAGGTGGTTCTCGTGCTTGACGTAGACGGTCGCCTGCAGCAGCTCGTTGAGCGGGGCGTACTCGTGCAGGGCGGTCGGCCGCAGGTGGGGCTGGATCCGGCGCCGCGCCAGCAGCACGTCCTCGAAGCTGAGCGGCTGCAGCTGCCGGTTCAGTCGGTGCCGGCCTCGGCCAGGAGGCCGGCCAGGTCCAGCCGGCGGGTGACCATGGTGAAGGAGCCGTCCGCCGCCTTCGGCCACTCCGACTGCGGCCGGTCGCGGTACAGCTCGACCCCGTTGCCGTCGGGGTCGTCGAGGTAGATGGCCTCGCTGACCCCGTGGTCGGAGGCGCCCGTGAGCGGGACGCCGGCGTCCAGGACCCGCCTCACCGCCCGCGCCAGCTCCTTGCGGGTCGGGAAGAGGATGGCGTGGTGGTAGAGGCCGGTCGTGCCCGGCGGCGGCGCGCTGCCGCCGCGGCTCTCCCAGGTGTTGAGGCCGAGGTGGTGGTGGTAGCCGCCGGCGGAGAGGAAGGCCGCCTCGTCCCCGTGGCGGAGCATGACGTCGAATCCGAGCACGCCGGCGTAGAAGGCCACCGCCCGGTCGAGGTCGGCCACCTTGAGGTGGACGTGGCCGATCCGGGTCCGGGGGTCGAGCGCGGTCCGCGCCGGAGCCCGCCGGGACTCGCTCACGCTCTGGAGGCTACTGCAAAGAGGAAGGCGTGGTGGTAGCGGAAGGACTCCTCCCCCAGCTCCTGCATGGCCTCGGCCAGATCCTCCTCCAGCTCGGCTCGCAACCGGGGGCCCAGCACCCGCAGCAGCGTGTGCGGGAGGGGGCCCAGGCCGCTCATCAGCTGCGTCCACTCGCGGGGGGTGCGCGCCCGGCCGCCGGTGACCAGGTCCGCCAGCTGCCGGGTGCGGAAGCCGGCCTGCTCGAGCATCCCGGGCAGGGTGTCGCGCTCGCCGAAGCGGGCTCGCTCGTCGCTGTGGCGGGGGAGGCTGAGGTGGTGGCGCCGCGCCAGCTGGAGCAGGCCCTTGAAGAAGAGGTCCTGGGCCTCCGTGCTCAAGCTCCGGCGGTGGCATGACACCGCGAGCTCACCCTCGGGGCGCAGGACGCGGTGAGCTTCCACCAGGGCCTGGGCGGGGTCGCTGAGGTAGGTCAGCACCTGGCCCATCGTGACCAGGTCGAAGCTGCCGGCGCGGAACACCAGCTCCTCGGCGGCCATCACCAGGAAGGTGGTGTTGCGCCGCGCGTGGCGGCGGGATTGGGCCAGCATCTTCTGGCTGAGGTCGATCCCGATCACCTGGCCCCGAGCTCCCACCCGCTGGGCCACCAGGTGGGCGACCAGCCCGGAGCCGCTGCCGACGTCCAGCACGTGCTGGCCGGCCCGAGGTGCCGCCAGCTCGACCAGCCGCGCCGCCACCTTCCGATTCAGACCCTCGGCCCAGGCGTCGTAGGTGGGCGCCACCCGATCGAAGAAGTCGATTACGTGGTCTTCGAGCTTAGTTGCGGGGCTGGGGTCCATGCGCAGGAGCGATCCGCTAGGATGCTAGCTCGATCCCCCGCGCACCGAACCGGCATGGAGTGAAGCGCACGCAGATGGATATCGAAACCCAAGTGGTGGAGGAGGCGAGCATGGCCCGAGGCGACCGGCAGGCGTCCGAAATTTCGAGCAACGGCCACAACAGCGTGATGCTTGGTCCCCGCGACCTTCTGCAGGGCAAGCTCACGATCGAGGGCGACCTGCGGATCCTGGGCAGCGTGGAGGGCGAGCTCCGCGTCAGCGGGGACGTCTTCATCGAGTCTTCCGCGACCGTCCAGGCCAGCATCGAAGCCCGCAACATCAACGTCCGCGGCCAGGTCAACGGCAACGTGGTGGCCAAGAAGCGGCTGGTGCTGGCCGGGTCCGGCCGCCTGAACGGGGACGTCCGCGTGGGCCGGCTGACGGTCGAGGACGGGGCCACTCTGAACGGCAACGTGGCCACGGTGGCAAGCGAGAAGGAGAAGGAGAAGGAGCCGGTAGGGGCCCACGAAGGCCAGGGCTGAGCGCCCGGACCCCGGTACGGCCAAGCGCGCGGCGAGTGCGGCCTACGACCTCCTGATCATCGGCGGCGGGGCCGCCGGCTCGGAGGCCGCCTTCTCGGTGGCCGACGGCG
>DATGVT010000487.1:0-4614 GCA_035300005.1 Candidatus Acidiferrales bacterium | reverse complement strand
TGGTAGTTGACTGTGACGATCGCCCGGCGATCTCCGGCTGCCCAGGCGAAGACGTGCGCATCCGGGGCCTGTCTTAAGCCGACCTCAGCCGCGGCGACGACGTCGTGGCCTTTGGATCGGAGCCTCTCAGCCGCCGACGGGCTGATCATCTCGTCAAGGACCAGCCTCACTCACCCGGCGCTCAATGATTGACGTCGGCGCCAGGACGCCTCCGCCTCGTCAGCAAGAGCGCGATTGCGAGCGATCCAGTCATCGACCTCGGGGCGGTACTCGGCGAAGTAGCCGAGCGCGGCCTCAGCCTGGCCTGTAGTCAGACCCAGCGTCCGTGCCATGCGTTGTGAGTCCCGCCCTTCGTCCAACCAGACCTCAATGGCCTCCCACACGTCGGGACCGCCGGCGATGCCAGGCCGACGGCCTGCCGGGCCGTCACGGAAGACGATGCCCGGGTGAGCGGCCAGCTGCAAGGCCTCGCGGAGGAGCGCCTCGGCCAGCCTGGTCTTGGGCGTCTGCCGCCTCTCTGCCTCTCTCTCCAGATGCCGTCGTGTTTCGGGGTCCAACCGCAAGGAAAAGTGAGCCCGTGCCATTCCGTGCCACAGCGTAGCACAGCCGCCTCGATCGGAAGCCCCGGCGCGTCTCCGTCAAGCAACTGCTAGACGCCCTCCGGGCACGGGAGTAAGGTCAGGGCCTCGGCAGTCTGTGGGGGGTTTCATGACCAATCCGTTGCCTGCGGCCACGGGCCAGGCGGCGCCGGATCCGGAGCTCCGCCTGCGCAACCTGACGTCGCGCCATGTCGCCATCCAGCGCACGCCCGGCGGCCCGCCCCTGACTCTGCCGCCGTGCGGTGAAACGCGCCTGCGGAGCAGCGAGCTCGGCCGGTATCAGTACACGGCCTGGTGCGAAGCCGGGCTCCTGCGCCTGGATCCGATCCTGATCGTCCGGCCCCGGCGAGGCCTCTGGCTGGTCGGGCTTACCGCCACCCTCCTGGTCCTGACCGTGATCCCGGCCGCGCTCCTGGTCTACGCGGGCTGGGCGGCAGGCAGTCCACCGCCGGCCTGGCTCGCCAACTCACTGGCAGGCGTGGCCGGCCTGTTCGCTCTCGCGCTCGTGATCGAGATCGCGGTGTTCGGGTTCCTGCACCGCAGCGTCAACGTCGCCCTGGCTGTCATCACCAAGACCGTTTCCATCGCGGTCATCGTCCTCCTGGCGCTGGCCATCCCGTTCTTCGCCATGAGCCTGAGCTGGGACTACGGCAAGGTCTTGAGGAGCGACCAGGACGCCGCCACCGCGGTCTTCCTGCTGCTGCTCGAAATCGCGATCGTCCTCTTCGGGGCGGCGGCGCCGGCGGGCCTGTACTTCCTGTTCACGCGCCAGCGCCTGGACTGGCTCCGCCAGGACTTCCTGCGGGCGGTCCTGCTGCTGGATCCGAACCTGCGCACCCTGGACGAGGCCGAGACGAAGTACGGCGGGCTTCTCGAAGAGGTGTACGGCCCGCCGCAGGCGCTCGGTCTCCACCCCAGCGTTGGCATGCCTCTGGTCCTCTGCACCGTGCTGCTGGCCCTGGGCTGGACCCTGACCGTGCTGCCCGCCTCGGGCGGCTATCTCAGCCCTGGCATCGCGGCCTTCCTGCACACCACGCGGGCTCAGGCGCTCATGTTCGCGTTTCTCGGCGCCTACTTCTTCGCCATCAACATGGCGTTCCGCCGCTACCTTCGGGCCGACCTCAGCCCCAAGGCCTACAGCCAGATTTCGGTCCGGCTCATCGGGGCCCTTCTCCTGGTGCTGGCCCTGACGGCGATGCCACCCTTTGCCAGCGCGTCAGCCGACAGCCAGACCGCTCACGTCCTGGAAGTGCTCGCCTTCCTGGTCGGGATCGTCCCGGAGACAGGATTGGCCCTGCTCAACGACTTCCTCACGAGGCGGGGGCTGGCGGCGAAGGCGGTCGGTCTCCAGGAACAGTACCCGGTGACGGTGCTCGAGGGCGTCAGCCTCTACGACAGCGCGCGGCTGCTCGAGGAGGGGATCGAGAACGTGGAGAACCTTGCGCATGCCAAGCTGATCGAGCTGATCCTGAGGACGCGGATACCCACCTCGCGGCTGGTGGACCTCTTCGACCAGGCCATCCTCTACCTGCACCTCTGCAAGGGAACCGAGAAGGTCGACGTGCTGACGGCGCACCTCCGCGAGTTCGGGATCCGCACGGCCACCGACTTCGAACGTGCCGAGGAGGCCGCCCGGGCGAGACACGAGGACGGCGCCCTGGTCCGCATCCTGGGCGTCAACACCTACGACGACTCGCCCGGAGCCCAGAAGGTGCCGCGCCTGCAGGTCATGCGCGACGCCTGGCAGGACGACGAGTGGATGCCCTACCTGCGCGAGTGGCGCCGCTCCATCCAGAGTGACCGGATGCCCCTGACCTCGCCGGAGGGCTACCAGCCCGAGCAGCCCTACGTTCCCCCGAAGGCGGGGAAGGGCAATGGACGCCCCGCGGCCGCGGGCGCCCGCCGAGCTTCCGACAATGGCTGACGCCGACCTGGTCCTGGAGGGCGGCGGGGTCAAGGGCATCGCGCACATCGGCGCAGTGACGGTCCTGGCGAACAGCGACTACACCTTCCACCGCGTGGCGGGGACCTCGGCCGGCTCGGTGGCCGCGGCTTTCATCGCCGCCTGCATGAAGGCCGGCAAGAAGGTCTCGGAGATCGAGCCGCTGATGTGGCCGGGCAAGACCCCGGACTCGATCGACTACCGCAAGGTGCCGGGCGGCAAGCTGCCCGTCCCGGGCCTCGAACAGGCGCGCGCGATGTTCTCCCTCCTCCTGGCGGACGGCATCTTCGACGGGGACTACCTGCGGGAGTGGGTGCACAGGACGCTCAAGAGCCAGACCGGCATCGAGAAGTTCAAGGATCTCCGCATCGACGACGGGCGGGGTGACCTGTCGGCCGACCAGAAGTACAGCCTGGTCGTCCTGGTCGCCGACATCTCTCGGGGCAGCCTCGTGCGGCTGCCGTGGGACTACCACCTCTACGGCCTCGACCCCGACGAGCAGTTCGTCGCCGACGCGGTGCGCGCCTCGACCTCGATCCCGTTCTTCTTCAAGCCCGTGAAGCTGGCCTGGGCGCAGCCGTCCCGCAACCTCTCCTACCTGGTCGACGGCGGCTCCTGCTCGGACTTTCCGATCGAGGTCTTCGACCGCACCGACGGCCAGGCTCCGCGCTGGCCGACCTTCGGGATCAAGCTGTCGGGCCGGCCCCCCGCGGGAGAGCTGGTCAACCAGGTCGACGGGCCGGTCGACTTCGCGCTCGCGCTGCTGGAGACTGTCATCAACGGCAACGACCAGATCCACCTGGCCGATCCCTGCGTGATGGAGCGGACCATCTTCGTGGACACCTCAGGCGTTGGTTCGGAGAACTTCGAGCTCACACCAGCGCAGCAGCAGGAGCTCTTCACCAACGGCCAGGCCGCGGCCACCAGCTTCCTGGCCACCTGGAAGTGGGACGACTACGTGAAGCGCTGCGGCTCGGACCCGGCGCGCGAGGCGCGCGCGAAGGCTGCCCGGGGCGAGCTGCCGGAGCTCGCCTGAGCTCCACCCACACCACCAACCTGGTCGCCTACGTGTCCGAGCGCCTGGTCGAGTCCTACGCGGTGGTCGGCTCCGGCTGGCGCCTGTCCGCCTACCACCCCGGCGCCGACGTGGACGGCAAGGACATCGTGATCGACGAGCTGGGCACCTACCGGGTGCTCTATCTGCAGGTCAAGGTCGCCACCCACCTCGACAGCGCCCGCCGGGTGGACTGCAGGGCGGCCTACCGGGCCGAGGCGATCCCCGAGAGCCCGCGCCTGCTCTACGTGTTCGGCTTCCTGGACGCGGCGCGGATCGAGGTCGACCCGCTCTGGCTGGTGCCATCGGCGGACTTCAACCGCCTGGCCGTGCGGCACCAGTCGCCGGATGCCCGGGCAGAGATCCAGCTCCACTTCCGAAGCCGCCCGGGCGGCCGGGACCGCTGGAGTCCCTACCGCGTCGACCGGCTGGAGCTGGGGCGCCGCCTGCTCCAGATCGAGCGCACCGCGCCCAGGGTGCCCGCTCTACGCCTGCCCAGCCTGTACCTGATGCGGGCCTAGCGCGGCCTCGTCCCTCCCCGCTGGCGGGGAGGGTAGGGAGGGGCCTTGTTGAGCACCGCTGGAGGGCTGTAGGCTGCTGGTGGTGGTGACGGCGAGATGACGAAGCTGCGATTTCTGGTGGCCGGCTTGGGCGCGGGATTGGGGCTCGCCCTCGCGGGTGCTGTCCCGGTCTTGGCGGACGGGAACGGACCGGTGTCCTGCGATTCGATCCACGGCGTCTTCGGCGTGTTTGCACACCACAACGCCACCGTCCCCGAGGACCCTGCCGGGAGCGCGACCGGCACCCTTCCGATCCCCGTGGATGCCCGGGAGGATCGCGGTCTCGGACACGCGACGGGTCCCGCGCAGGCGGCGGCAGCGCAGGCTTGCCAGGGCCAGAACAAGCCCTAACGGTCCTCGTCACGGGCGGCACCGGCGCCCTGGGCCGCCAGGTGGTGGAGCAGCTCCGCGAACAGGGCCACCGGGCGGTGGTGTTCAGCCGCAAGCCGGGCCAGGGCG
>DATGVT010000486.1:0-4208 GCA_035300005.1 Candidatus Acidiferrales bacterium | reverse complement strand
AGAGGCCGGGCGGCACCCCGAGGACCCGCCTGACGTCGAGCTCGAAGCCGGAGGCCGGCGACATCAGCGGCAGCACCAGCGCGCAGGCCAGCCCCACGACCGCGACCGCGGTCAGGACGGTGCCCGCCGTGCGCGCCCCGGGCCGGGCGCCCGTGCTCTGCGGGGAGGCGGCGAACAGGCGGCGCGTGGGGTTGGGGCGCGTCCCCCGGGCCAGCAGCCAGGCCAGGGGCGCGCTCGCCCAGGCCAGGGCCTGCCAGCCGGTCAGCACCGCGGCGGCCAGCGTCAGGGCGTGCGGGCGCGCCAGCAGGGTCGCGGTCGAGATCACGAAGGCGACCGCCAGCGCCGACTCGGCAGGCGTCGCCAGCAGCGCGTTGAGCACCTCCGCCGGCGAGTGCGCGGAGCGCGTCCGGAGGTAGAGGGGGCGCTTCAGGAAGAGGCCGCGCAGGAACCCGAGCGCGGCCGGCCAGCTGGTGGCAGCCGCCACCACCGCCGCCACCGGGAGGTCGCGCCAGCGCGCGCCCGACACCTGCTTGAGACCGACCAGCACCCGCGCCAAGGCAACCACCAGGAAGAGCGGCATCAGAAGCAGCAGTCCGGTCAGCGGCCGGAGGAAGAGCGGATAGCCGAGGGCGAGCAGCGGGGCGGCGATCAGCAGGAAGACGGCCAGGCCCGCGAAGAGCAGCTCGCCCAGCCAGCCCAGCGCGGCCAGGGCGAAGTGGTAGCGCTGCGCCAGCGTCAGGCGCGAGGGGACGGCGCCGATCAGGAGCCCGAGGCGGCGCCGCAGCAGCTGCGCGGCCCCGAACGCCCAGCGGTAGCGCTGGTGCCGGAGCCCGCCGAAGTCGATCGGCATCAGCCCGGCGCCGAACGAGCGGTTCAGGTAGACGGACTTCCAGCCCGCGCCCAGCATCCGCAGCGAGGTCTCGGCGTCCTCGGTCACGCACCACTCGGACCAGCCCCCCACCTCGCGCAGCGCCGTCAGCCGAACCACGCCCATGCTCCCGCCGAAGGTCACCGCGCCCGCCCGCGATCGCGCCACCAGGCTGATCTCGAAAAAGTAGCGGTAGGCGTGGTAGAGCCCGCGCAGGTAGGCGGAGTCCTGCCAGTCCCGGAAGTCCTGTGCGACCTGGACGTAGGCGACCCGCGGGTCGGCCAGGTGGGGCACGCAGGCGGCCAGGAAGTCGGGCGCGACCACGAAGTCGGCGTCCACCACGGCCACCAGCTCGACTTCCGGCTCCAGCCGCCGGGTGGCCAGGTTCAGCGCCTCGGCCTTTTGCCGGGCGGCGTCCCCCAGGTCCAGGAAGCGGAAGCGGGGGCCGAGCTGCCGGCAGGCGAGCTCGACCCGGGCCAGCAGGCCGGGGTCGGTGGTGTTGTTGACGATCACTTGCACGGCGTAGTCCGGGTAGTTCAGGCGGGCCAGCGAGCGCAGCGTCTCCAGCAGGATGTCGGCCGGCTCCTGGTAGGCCGCCACCTGGAGGCACACCCGCGGCAGGTAGCCGGCCGCGCCCAGGGGAGGCCGCGGCTCGGGATGGGAGGTGGATACCGCCACCGCGACCTCGTGGCCGAAGCCGACCGCCAGCAGGGCGGCCAGGATCTCGAGGGCGATGAAGCCGCTCAGCCCGAGCCCCAGCAGGGGCGCCGAGCTGCCGACCGAAAGTGCCAGGACGGCGGTCAGGCAGGTCCCGGCGGCCACCGCGAGCGCGCCCACGAAGAGCCCGCCCGGCCAGTCCAGGTGCCGTAGGGCGAGCTGGACGGTGATCACGGGGAGGCCCAGCAGAGGCACCAGCTGCAGCCAGCCCGTCCGGTCGTGAAGGGCCAGGCCGGCCAGGCCGGCCGCGACGGTGGCGGCCAGCAGCCCGGCGCCCAAGCCGACGGGCAGCCGTGCCCAGCGCCGGCCGGCCAGGGTCGCCAGGGCCGCCAGGGCGAGACCGACCAGGGCCGCAGCCGCGATCAGCGCCTCGAACAAGTGGCTGCTACCCGCCTCCGACCTGGAGGCTCAGGCGGCTGGGGCACTGGCCGCTCCAGCACAACAGCACCCGATGCTCGCCAGGAGTGGCGTCGGCGGGGACCCTGGCTGTGGTCCGCAGGTCGCCGACCGGGTCCGAGACCCCGGAACCGATCGGGGTGGCTCGGGAGTCGAAGAACATCTGCACGGCCTGCGCGGGCGGTAGGTTGTGGGCGCTGATCTCGACTGTGTCGCCGGGCTGCACCGCTGTGCGCGAGGCGCTGACGCTGGGGGCGGCCGGCCGGGTGACCAGGTAGGCCAGCCCGCCGATCAGCCCCACCACCGCCAGCACCACGCCCACCTCGACCAGCCAGCTGTGCCGCGTGCGGGTGGGCGCTTCGGAGGCCGGGGCCACCGCCGCCGCTGGCTCCGGAGGCCTCTCCCGCGCCACCCTGGCGGCCACCGCCGCGCTCAGCGGCCGGGTGGCCGCGGCCGCGGCCTCCGCCACCGCCGGGGCCAGCGGCCGGGTGGCGTCCGGCTCGGCCGCCGCGCGGCCGCGGGGCCGCGCATCGGAAGCGACGGAGAGGGCCTGGTCCAGGGCCGTGACCATGGCCGAGCAGCCGGGCCAGCGCAGGGCCGGATCCTTGGCCAGGCCCTTCATGAGCACGGCGTCGACCTCGGCGCCCAGCTCCGGGTTGCGGCTGGAGGGCAGGTCGGGCTGCTGGGTGGCGTGGCAGTAGATCACCTGCATGGCGTCGCCCCGGAACGGCTGCGTCCCGGTCAGGAGCAGGTAGGCCATCACCGCCAGCGAGTACTGGTCGCTGGCCGGACCCACCTCCTTGCCCATCGCCTGTTCGGGTGACATGAAGGCCGGCGTTCCGGCCGTCGTCCCCGCCATCGTGAGAGGGGACTGGTTGCGCAATTTGGCGATCCCGAAGTCGGCCAGGATGGGGTTGCCCTCGGCGGTCAGCAGGATGTTCGCGGGCTTGATGTCGCGGTGCACGATTCCCATGCCGTGGGCGTAGTCGAGGGCCGCCGCCACGCCCTGCAGAAGCCCGATCACGTAGCCCGGGCCCAGGTGGCCGCCCTCCCGCAGGCGGTCCTGGAGGGAACCCCCAGGGAGGTACTCCACGATCATGTATGGCGCTCCTTCGAGCTCGCCGTAGTCGAAGAGCGTCACGATCCCGGGATGCCGCAGCTGGGCGGTGGCCTGGGCTTCCCGCCGGAAGCGGGCGATGGCGTCGGGATGGGTGCCCAACGCGTGCAGCACCTTGACTGCGACCATGCGCCCCAGCACCTCGTGGTAGGCGCGGTAGACGTCGCCCATGGCGCCCTCGCCAAGGTGCTCCTGGACCAGGTAAGCCCCGAGCCTCGCCCCGACCTGCATCGCGGCCATTTACTCAGATCACCCAAAGGGGTGAAATCGTGCATTTGCACGAATCAGACGAGGCCTAAGGGGGCGTCGCCGGGTCGAAAGCGCCGAATATCGGCAGTTTGTAGTCGCCAGGCTTCAAAATCTTGGTCGTGGCAATTCGCACCCCTTCCCGCAACGCTCCTCCTCGCCTGGTACCGCTGTCAGCCGTCAACGACGAGGGCTACGTGATCAAGCCCGAGTTCTGGGCCTCCGTCGAGGGCGAGGAAGTCTTCGTCACCGCCGTCCTCGAGCGGACGGTCGTCTACAAGCGCGGCGAGGAGCGCATCCTCACCAACCGGGCCAACTGCCTGGTCGACCCCACCATCCTGGTCATGTTCCCGGCCTCGGGTCCCGGCAGCTGGCGCGGGCGCAAGGCCGTCACCGGACCCGTCAGCGCCGTCAAGCCGGCGCCGGCCCCGGAGAACCTGGCCGCCGGGAAGGCCGAGTAGGCCTAGCCGGCCCAGCCGGCCCTAGCTCTCGACCGGCCCGAACCACTCCAGCTCGCCGATGGTGACGGCGAGGTGCGTCATCGGCCCGCCCGGGCCGGCCCCGTGCCAGTGCTTGCGGCCGGGCGCCGCGACCACGCTGTCGCCCGCCTTCAGCCGCTGCACCGGCTCCTCCCACTCCTGGGTCTCGGCCTCGCCCTCCAGCACCTGAAGCACCTGCCCTCCGGTGTGCGCGTGCCAGTGGGTCCGGGCCCCGGGCTGGAAGCGCACGAAGCTCACGCGGACCGGCGCCGGCTGGGAGAGCTCGTGCAGGGGCCGCTGGGCGACCTCGCCGGTGAAGTTGCCCTGCGGCCGCCGCACGTCTTCCGACATCCGGCTGCCGCCGCGGACCGTCTTACCCACGCCG
>DATGVT010000485.1:0-3746 GCA_035300005.1 Candidatus Acidiferrales bacterium | reverse complement strand
GTGGGGGCGGGCAGCCCGGAGGAGGCCACCCGGCGCCTGGGCCGCGACCCGCTGGGGCCGGTCGTGGTCGAGGGCCTGGAGCCGGACCGGGCGGGAGCCGCGCCGGCCGCCGTTCGCGAGCTGGTCCGCGAGCCGGGCCGGCTGGAGCTCGAGGTCGATGCCTCCGGCCCGGCCTGGATCGCCGTGCTGCAGTCCTACGCCCCCGGCTGGACGGCGCGGGTCGACGGCCGCGAGGTGGCGGTTCACCCGGCCGACGTGCTCTTCCAGGCCGTCCCGGTGCCCGCCGGCCGGCACCGGCTGAGCCTCACCTACGAGCCGCTGAGCGTCCGCCTCGGCGTCGCGGCCAGCCTGCTCGGCCTCCTGCTCACCCTCGGCCTGGCCGCCTGGCCACGCCTCTCGATAATGCGGCCGTGGCGACGCTCGGCTGGTTCCTAGCGGCCGGGCTCCTGGCCGCGCTGCTGGCCCTGCCCGGGCTGGCCGGCGCCTCCCTGCTGCCCCAACGCCTGGCGCCGGCCGAGGAGCTGCTGGTGGCGCTGGCGATCTCGCTGGCGGCGCCGGCCCTGCTGGCGCTGGCGCTGCTTCCGCTCCCGGTTCCGTACGCGCTGGCGGCACCTCCGATCGCGGTCGCCCTGCTGGCGGCTTCCGGCGCCCGCCTCTGGTGGCGGCGGGCCTGGCTCCAGGGCCTGGCGCGGGACCCCCAGGGGCGGCTGCTGGCCGGCTGCGTAGCCGCCGGCTTCCTGGCCGCCCTGGTGGTGGGCGCGCTGCCCTGGGACACGGCGGGCGTCGGCAACGCCGGCCGGGTGGACTCCTTTCACGTGCCGCTGATGCCCGGCGACAGCTACCTGCAGTACCGGACGGCGCAGATCATCCAGAACCGGCTGCCGGTGGAGACGACGCCTTTCTACGCCAACTACTGGTCGATCTCCGACCGCACCCCGCTGGTGGGGCTGGTGACCACCTTCTGCGTCTCCGCCGCCGGCATCCAGCTGCCCTCGGCGCCGCTCTACGACCTGGCTGTGCCCTACACGCTGCTCGACGGCTACGGGTACTGGCTGTACCGCCAGCTCTCGATGCTCAGCAACGCCTTCGTCCTGGCCCCGGCCGGGCTGCTGGCCTGGCGGCTGCTGGGACCCCGGACGGCGAAGCTGGGGCTTCTCATCTGCCTGCTCAGCCCCTACTTGCTGATCAACCTGCTCTTCCACTGGCCGAAGCTGCTGGTCGGCTTCTTCGTGCTCGGCTTCTACCTCTGGACCCTGGTCCGGCCCCGCCCGGCCCTGGCCGGCGCCTTTGCGGCCGGGGGCGTGCTGAGCCACCCGGTGGGAGCCCTCTTCCTGCCCGGCGTCTTCCTCTACCAGCTGCTGGCCCGCCGCTGGCGCCAGCTCGGCCTGGCCGCCGGCCTGGCGGTGCTGCTCTGCCTGCCCTGGTTCTTCTGGACCGGTGCCGTCTACCACCATCCCTCGCGGATGCTGACCTATCCGATCGGCCACTCGATCGACGACCCTACCCACGCGGCGGCCGAGGCCGAGGCCGCCTGGCAGGCGTTCAGCCACCGCCCGCCGGCGAGCATCCTGGGAGACCGCTGGGTGGTCTTCCGGGACACCTTCTTCACCTGGCCGATCCCGGCTGAGTTGGCGGCGGCCCGCTCGCTCAAGGACGCCCACTGGCCGGTGTTCGAGATCTTCCGAACCAGCTTTCCGGGCATCTTCGGCCTGCCCCTAGCGGTGTTCGGCTTCCTGAGCTGGCTTCGCGTCCTGCGCTCGGCGCGCTGGGTGGCGATGCTGGGCGCGCCGGTGGTGGCCATCCTGCTCTTCTGGGGCGTCTTCCCGCGGGCGGTGGCGCAGGAGGCGTTCCAGCCCGCGGCCGCCCTCTGGATCTGCCTGGCCGTCGCGGTCCTGCTCCGGGGTCCGACCTGGCTGGTCCGGCTGGTGCTGGCGCTGACGGCCCTCGAGCTGCTCGCCTTCGTCTACGTCGCGCTGCTCAAGGTGCCCCCGCCGGCGGGCTGGCGGCCGGAGGAGGCGGTCCTGGTCCTGCTCAGCCTGGCCGGGACCGCGGCCGCGCTGGGGCTGGGCTGGCGCTGGGCTTCAGAGCCGGACGCCGCGCCCGGTGACGCCCCAGAGGTCGATGACCTCGCGCCCGTCCAGCTCGAGGTCCCGGTAGGTGCTGTGCGGGGCCGCCACCACTAGGACGTCCGCCTCCTCGAGCACCTGGTCCAGGGGGACCAGCTTGGGGTCGGGCACGTAGGGGTCGGTGCAGACCACCCGCGCCCCCCGGAACGCGGCCAGCTTCTTCAGCTTGTAGCTGAGCGAGGTCCGGGCGTCGTCCGACTCGCCCTTGAACGCCATCCCCAGGATGCCGACGGTCCGGCCGGCCAGCGGCCGCCGGCTGTCCAGCACCTCCACGATGTAGCCGGGAAGGCCCTCGTTGATCAGCATCGCGGCATGCCCCATCGGAAAGTGGTCGGGGCTGAAGGCGGCCAGCTGCATGGTGTCCTTCAGCAGGCAGGGCCCGGCCGCGAAGCCGGGCCCGGGCAGGTCGGCCGCGCGCGGGTAGTGGTGGCGGATGGCGAAGAGGACGCGCTCGTAGTCGATCCCGGAGCGGTGGGCGATCTGGAAGAACTGGTTGGCGATGGCGAACTTCAGGTAGCGCCAGGTGTTGGTCAGGAGCTTGGCCAGCTCGGCCTCCTTCGGGCTCGTGCGCACGATCTCGACGTCGAGCCGCTTGAAGAGCTCGCTGGCGCGCTCGAAGGCGGCGTCGGAGCTGGCCCCGATCAGCTGCGGCAGCGTCCGAATCTCCTCCAGCGCGTGGCCCTCGGCGACCCGTTCCGGACAGAAGACCACGTCCCCGCGCACCCCCGCCGCGGCCAGGCGTTCGCGCACGTTGTCGCTGGTGCCGGGGTAGACGGTGCTCCGCAGGATGACCAGGCAACCGTCCTGCAGCTCGGGCACCAGCTCGTCGACGACGCGGTCGAAGACCGTCGTCGAGGGGCTCATGAACTCGTCGATGGGGGTGCCGATGACGACGATGACGGTGTCTGTGCGGCCGACGATGCCGGCGTCCGAGCTCAGCTCCAGGCGGCCGGTGGGCAGCACCCGCTCCAGGAGCTCGCCGGCACCCTTCTCCATGAAGGGCGTCTGGCCGGCCGCGACCTGCCTCACCTTGGCGGTGTCGATGTCGTGGATGCCGACCCGCAGCCCGGCCTCGGCGAAGGAGAGCGCCAGCGGGAGGCCGACGTGGCCGCAGCCCCCGACGACGACCAGGTCAAGGTGCTGTTCCAGAGTCATGCGATTCTAGTTGGCTGGGGATGAGCGAGGTCCTGATCCTGACGACCGACCCCGTGCAGCGGCGGATGGCGGGTCCCGCCATCCGCTACTACGAGCTCGGCCGGACGCTGGCGGCGGCCGGCCATCAGGTGACGCTGGCGGCGCCCGAGGCCTCCGACCTCGAGTCCCCGGCGGTGCCGGTGGTGGCCTGGGAGGAGGGCGACCTCCGTCGGCGCGCGCAGAGTGCGGACGTGGTGCTCACGCACGGCTGGGGCCTGGACCGCTTCCCCTTCCTGGGCGGCTCGAAGGGAGCCCTGGTGGTCGACCTCTACGATCCATTTCCGCTCGAGCTGCTGGTCTCGCGCGGCCTGCAGCAGCGCCGGGTGAGGACCGCCCAGGAGGCCCTGGTGGTGCTCCTGGACCAGGTCCGGCAGGCCGACTTCTTCCTCTGCGCCAGCGAGCGCCAGCGCGACTTCTGGCTCGGCC
>DATGVT010000484.1:0-2921 GCA_035300005.1 Candidatus Acidiferrales bacterium | reverse complement strand
GCCCGCCGGCCGTCCAGCATCTCCGCCGCCCGGTAGAGGATCTGGCCCCTGTTCACGGCTGTGCGCGCCGCCCAGCCCGCTAGCGCAACGCGGGCGCCGCGGACGGCATCGCGCAGGTCCTTGCGCGAGGAGCGCGGGATGTTGGCCAGCCCGTGCGGCCGGTAGGCGCGGCCTGATTCCGAGCGGACGAACTCGCCGCCAACGTAGAGCTTGTAGGTCTTGCGCACGTCCACCCGCGACGCCATCAGTTGAGCTCCACGTAGGGCGCCAGCCCGTGGATGCCGCCCTCGCGGCCGAAGCCGGATTCCTTGTAGCCGCCGAACGGCGAGCTGGGGTCGAAGCGGTTGTACGTGTTGGCCCAGACCACGCCTGCCCGCATCCGCTCCGCCATCCAGAGGATGCGCGAGCCCTTGTCGGTCCAGACCCCGGCCGAGAGGCCGTAGGGAGTGTTGTTGGCCTTCTCCACCGCCTCCGCCGGCGTCCGGAAGGTGAGCACCGAGAGCACCGGCCCGAATATCTCCTCCCGAGCGATGCGGTGGGACTGCGCGACGTGCGTGAAGAGCGTGGGCGGGAACCAGTAGCCGCGGGCGGGGAGGTCGCAGGGCGGCTGGTAGATCTCGGCGCCCTCTTCGACGCCTGCCTCGACCAGGCCCTGGATCTTCTCCAGCTGGGGCCGCGAGTTGATGGCCCCGATGTCGGTGTTCTTGTCCAGGGGGTCGCCCAGGCGCAGGGTCCCCAGCCGCGCCTTCAGCTTCTCGATCAGCCGCTCGAAGATCGATTCCTGCACCAGCAGCCGGCTGCCGGCGCAGCAGACGTGGCCCTGGTTGAAGTAGATGCCGTTGACGATGCCCTCCACCGCCTGGTCGAGGGGGGCGTCGTCGAAGACGATGTTGGCCGCCTTGCCGCCCAGCTCCAGGGTCAGCCGTTTGCCGCTGCCGGCCAGCTGGCGCTGGATGACCTTGCCGACCTCGGTGGAGCCCGTGAAGGCGACCTTGCGGACCGCCGGGTGGCCGACGACAAAGGACCCCGTCTTGCCCGCGCCGGTCACGATGTTGACCACCCCAGGCGGCAGCTCCGCCTGCTGGCAGATTTCCGCGAAGAGCATCGCCGACAGCGGCGTGGTCTCGGCCGGCTTGAGGACCACGGTGTTGCCGGCGGCCAGCGCGGGGGCGATCTTCCAGGCCAGCATCAGGAGCGGGAAGTTCCAGGGGATCACCTGCCCGGCCACGCCCAGCGGCCGCGGGCGCCGGTTGGGGAACGCCCACTCCAGCTTGTCGGCCCAGCCCGCGTAGTAGAAGAAGTGCGCCGCCGCGAGCGGGATGTCGACGTCGCGCGACTCTTTGATCGGCTTGCCGCCGTCCATCGTCTCCACTACGGCCAGCTCGCGGGAGCGCTCCTGGATGAGCCGCGCTATCCGGAAGATGTAGCGGGCGCGCTGGGCCGGGCGCAGGCTGGACCAGCGCTCGAAGGCCTTGCTCGCCGCGGCCACCGCGCGGTCGACGTCCACCTCGTCGGCCTCGACCACCTCGGAGAGGACCTCCTCGTTGGCCGGATTGACGGTCGGGAAGCGCTTCTTGGAGTGGGCGGCCACGTACCGGCCGCCGATGAACAGGCGGTAGGCCGGCAGGATGCGGACGTGGTCGGTGGCTTCGGGCGCCGGCGCGTACTCGAACGTCCGGGTCGCCAGCTCGGCGGCCTGCCGCTTCGCGATCGCCATCAGGTCACCCTGCTAGTCGATCGTGAAGTAGTCGCCCGACTGGTAGGCGCCGGTGCGCTCCTTCTCGATCTGCATCAGGACGTCGTTGAGGAGGGTGGAGGCCCCCAGCCGGAAGCGGTCGGGGGTCATCCAGTCGGGGCCCAGGGTCTCGTAGAGCAGCACCAGGTACTGGACGGCCTGCCGGGAGGTGCGGATGCCGCCCGCCGGCTTGAAGCCCACCGCCTGCCCGGTCTCGCGCTGGAAGTCACGGATGGCCTCCATCATGACCAGGCTGGCCGGCAGGGTGGCGGCCGGCTGGACCTTGCCGGTGGAGGTCTTGATGAAGTCGGCCCCGGCGGCCATGGCCAGGATGGAGGCCCGGCGGACGCTGTCGTAGGTGCCCAGCTCGCCCGTCTCCAGGATCACCTTGAGGGGGGCCTGGCCGCAGGCCTCCTTGACCGCGCCCACCTCGTCGTAGACCTTCTGGTAGTCGCCGGCCAGGAAGGCGCCGCGGTCGATCACCATGTCGATCTCGTCCGCCCCCGCCGCCACCGCCTCGCGGGTCTCCGCCACCTTGACCGAGGTGAAGGTCTGCCCGGAGGGGAAGGCGGTCGCCACCGAGGCCACCCGAACGCCGGTGCCGCGCAGGTGGCTGACGGCGTCCGCCACCCGGGCCGGGTAGATGCAGACCGCCGCCACCGAGGGGATGCTGGGGTCGCCCGGCTGGGGGCGAACCGCCTTGGCGCAGAGGGCGGCCACCTTGCCGGGGGTGTCCTGGCCCTCCAGCGTGGTCAGGTCCATGCAGCGGATGGCCAGGTCGAGCGCCCAGAGCTTGGAGGCCTTCTTGATCGACCGCTTGGCCAGCGCGGCGGCCCGCTCCTCGGCACCCACCTCGTCGACGCTGCGCACTCCCCGCATCAGCGAGCCAAGATGGGACAACGACAGTGCTGTGGGGGTGGCCATCGGCCCTCGATTATCCCCCGTCGTCCCTCCCCCGTTGGGGAGGGTCGGGAGGGGACGAGGGGGAGGACGAGACGAGTCAGGAGACCTTGAGCTGGCCCTCCATGCCCGACGCCCGATGGCCGGCCACGTCGCAGTAGACGATGTAGCTCCCGGCCGCCAGGTTGTCGACCGTGAAGACGGCGGCGTTGCCGGCCTGCACGAGCTCGCTCTTCGCGAGCTGCTTGCCCGAGCTGTCGGTGATCACCATGTCGTGGCTGGTGCT
>DATGVT010000483.1:0-3947 GCA_035300005.1 Candidatus Acidiferrales bacterium | reverse complement strand
CCATCGTGAAGCAGGTCGGGGCCGGCAGCGCCTCGGTCCGGTCGCGGTACGCGGTGGGCGTCTGGCCCACGATCTCGTTGTAGGTGCGGCTGAACGTGCCCAGGCTTATGAAGCCGACGTCGAGGCAGATCTCCGTCACGCTCCGGTCGGTCTCCCGAAGCAGAAACATCGCGCGCTCGACCCGGCGGCGCTGGAGGTAGCGGTGCGGCGTCTCGCCGAAGGTCGCCCGGAAGCTCCGGCTGAAATGCGCCTCCGAGACGTGGGCGATCCGGGCCAGGGCGGGGACGTCGAGCGGCTGCGCATAGGTGCGGTCCATCGCGTCCCGGGCGCGAAGCAGCCGGCGGTTGAACTCTTCCACGGCCCGGCTCATCGCCTAATCAGACCACGACGCCACAGACGATTGCCGGCGGTGCTTCAATGGAGGCGCGCGTGAAGAGGACGGCGGCGTTCCTGGGGGGAGCCTTCCTGGGGGTGGCGACCCTCCTGTTGGGGCTGACCTGGGACCTCTACCTGCACGCGCACGACCCTGGTCTGGCCCACCGCGAAGGGCCCTTCGCT
This sequence comes from Candidatus Acidiferrales bacterium, assembly GCA_035300005.1. Lineage (GTDB taxonomy): Bacteria > Chloroflexota > Dormibacteria > Dormibacterales > Dormibacteraceae > DATGVT01. The sequence goes on along the minus strand of DATGVT010000483.1, from coordinate 3,389 downwards.
CTGACCAACCCGGGCCACCTGGTGCTGGGCGCCGGCGTGGCCCTGCTGGTGGCCGGCCTGCTCGGCGCCGCCTACACGCAGCGCCCGCGGGGCCGCTGGTCGCGGCGCAGCTTCCTGGCCGGGGCGCTGGCCGGGACCGCCGTCTCCGCGACCGCGGTGGCCTGGTCAGCCTCGGCCGAGAGGGGGGTGCCGCCGCCGGTGGTGGTGGTCTCCGCGGCCCACGCGCACGACACCGCGCCCCTGGCCCGCGCGGTCACGGCGGAGGAGCTGCTGGCGGCCGCCCGGCTGCTGGACGAGACCCGGGCCGCGACCACCGGATACCGAGACCTGCGGGTGGCGATCGCGGCCGGATACCGGCCGATGGAGCCGCCCGACCTGCCCATCGCCCACTACTGGAACCGGGCTTATTTCACTGAGGCCGACATCCTGCGGCCGGCGCACGTGCAGTCGCTGGTCTACTTCAACGGCCCGGAAGGCGCCGTTCTGATCGGCGCCATGTACATGATGCCCAGGGCCGGGATGGACGGACCTCAGGTCGGCGGGCCGCTCACGGTCTGGCACCACCATGACAACCTCTGCCTCGACAACCGGACCGACCAGGTCGTCGCGTTCGCCGGCTCGCCCTTCTTCGACCTCGGCGGCAAGGGAGGCTCGTGCCCGCACGGGAGCAGCCACCGCCTGACGCCGGACATGCTTCACGTATGGCTGGTGGACAACCCGGGCGGTCCATTCGACACCGACATGGAACCCGACGTGGTGGCCGCCGTCCTGGCCAGACAACCAGAGCAGTAGCCGCGGCCTGACATGCTCGTGATCGCCGCCGTCGCCCCCCACGGCGGGATCGCCGTGGCCGAGGCGACGAAGCCCGAGACCCGCCACCTGGCGGCGAAGACGAGGTCGGGCATGGGGGAGCTGGGCCGGCGTTTCGCCCAGGCCAGGCCGGAGACGGTGGTTGTGATCAGCCCCCACAACGTCCATGTGGAGGGCGCGCTGGCGGTCGTCACTTCGGGCTGGATCGCGGGTGACCTGCGCGACACGCCGGAGCCGGTGGCGCTGCGCTGCCAGGTGGACCGGCCCCTCGCGCGTGCGATCCGCGACTCCATCCGCCGCGCCCGGGTGCCGGTGGCGGGCGTCAGCTACGGCGGCAACGACCCCGAGGACGCCGCCAAGGCCGCCAACACCATGCCCATGGACTGGGGCGTGCTGATCCCGCTCTGGTTCTGCGGAGGCCGCTTCGAGCCCCCGGTGGAGGTCGTCGCTGTGTCCCCCGCCCGCGACCTCGACCCCGAGCAGCACCTGAAAGCGGGGCGGGCGCTGGCCGCGGCGGTCGGGCGGTCGGGGAGGCGCGTAGGACTGATCGCCAGCGCCGACCACGGGCACGCGCACGCGGAGGACGGCCCCTACGGCTACCACCCGGCGGCGGCGGCCTATGACGAGCAGATCGTCCAGCTGATCCGTAGCGGCCGGCTGGCCGGCCTGGAGAAGATCGACCCTCAGCTGGTGGCCGACGCCAAGGCCGACAGCTGGTGGCAGCTGCTCGTGCTGCAGGGGGCGCTCGGAACAACCTGGCGCGGCGAGCTCCTCTCCTACGAGGCGCCGACCTACTTCGGCATGCTCTGCGCCGCCTACGCCGGCCGCGCCATGATGGACTGAGCATGTCGGTCAGAGCCGCGACCGCCATCGGAACCCTGCCCCCGGTGGGGCAGGTGCCGGCTCGGATGCAGGCCCAGGTCGTCCGCCAGTCCCGCTTCGGTGATCCCCGCACCGCCTTCCAGGTCGAAGAGGTCGAGGTGCCCGAGCTCCGGCCGGACCAGGTGCTGGTGGCCGTGATGGCGGCCGGCGTCAACTTCAACAACGTCTGGGCGGCCCGGGGCGTCCCCATCGACGTCATCGCCCTGCGCCAGAAGGCGGGCGAGCCCTGGGACTTCCACATCGGCGGCAGCGACGCCTCCGGCATCGTCTACGCGGTCGGGGCCGAGGTCGAGGGTGTGAAGGTGGGCGACGAGGTGGTCGTCCACCCCGGCTGGTGGGACCGCGACGACCCCTGGGTCAGGGCCGGGCGCGACCCCATGATTGCGCCCTCGGCCAGGATCTGGGGCTACGACACCAACTTCGGCTCCTTCGCCCAGTTTGCGGTCGCCCAGGGGCACCAGGTGCTGCCGAAGGCGCCGCAGCTCAGCTGGGAGGAGGCCGCGGCGCCCACGCTGGTCGGCTGCACCGCCTACCGGATGCTGTTCGGCTGGAAGGGGAACGAGCTTCGGGCCGGCGACGCGGTGCTGGTCTGGGGCGGCTCCGGCGGGCTGGGCGGGCAGGCCATCCAGCTGGCCCGGATCGCCGGTGGCCGCCCGGTGGCGGTGGTATCCAGCCCGGAGCGCGGCGAGTACTGCCGGAAGCTGGGCGCCGCCGGCTGGATCGACCGCCGCCAGTTCAGCCACTGGGGGGCGCCTCCCCACTGGACCGACACCGAGGGCCAGAAGCGGTGGTTGGGCGAGGCGCGCCGCTTCGGCAAGGCCTTCTGGGACGTGCTCGGCGAGCGGCGGAGCCCGGCCATCGTCTTCGAGCACCCGGGCGAGGACACCATCCCCACCAGCGTGTTCGTCTGCGAAGAGGGCGGGATGGTGGTGATCTGCGCCGGCACCAGCGGCTACTCGGCCGGCGTCGACCTCCGCTACCTCTGGACCCGGCAGAAGCGTCTGCAGGGGTCGCACGGGACCAACGACGAGCAGGCGCGCGCGTACAACCAGCTGCTCCACGAGCGCAAGCTCGACCCCTGCCTGGGCCGGGTGATCGGCTTCCAGGAGCTCCCGCAGGCCCACTTCGAGATGGCGGAGGGGACCGCCCCGCCAGGCAACACGGTCGCGCTGGTTGGCGCCCCGCAGCCGGGGCTGGGCCGGCGTGGGTAAGACGGTCCGCGGCGGCAGCCGGATGTCGGAAGACGTGCGGCGGCCGCAGGGCAACTTCACCGGCGAGGTGGCCCAGCGGCCCCTGCACGAGCTCTCCGAGCCGGCGCCGGTCCGCGTGAGCTTCGTGCGCTTCCAGCCCGGGGCCCGGACCCACTGGCACGCGCACAGCGGGGGACAGGTGCTTCAGGTGCTGGAGGGCGAGGCCGAGACGCAGGAGTGGGAGGAGCCGGTGCAGCGGCTGAAGGCGGGCGACAGCGTGGTCGCGGCGCCCGGCCGCAAGCACTGGCACGGGGCCGGCGCGGGCGGGCCGATGACGCACCTCGCCGTCACCATCGGCGAACTGGAGTGGTTCGGGCCGGTCGAGAGCTAGGGCCGGCTAGGCCTACTCGGCCTTCCCGGCGGCCAGGTTCTCCGGGGCCGGCGCCGGCTTGACGGCGCTGACGGGTCCGGTGACGGCCTTGCGCCCGCGCCAGCTGCCGGGACCCG
>DATGVT010000482.1:0-2461 GCA_035300005.1 Candidatus Acidiferrales bacterium | reverse complement strand
GCGCCCGCTGAACGACCCGCTCCAGCCAGCGCCCGCGCAGCCTTGAGGTGCATCTGGCGGCGCCGCAGTCCGCCGATGCTCTCGTACACGGCCTCCTGGACCAGGGGGTGGACGAAGTCGTAACCAGGACCCGAGCGGCTCTCCACCTCGTCGAGCAGCCGCCTGCCGACAAGCTCCTCCAGGAGGCTCGGGAGATCCGCGGCGGCCACCCCCGCGACGGTCCGGATGTCGGTGGGGTGTGCCCGCTCGCCGATCACGGCGGCGGCTTCGAGGACGGCCCTGGCGGGCGCCGCCAGCCCGCCGACCCTGGCCGCGACCCGCTGCCGGAGGCTGTCCGGGACCGTGCTCAGGGCGGGGGTGTCGAAATCGCCGCCCCGGTCGGCGACCGCCTGCAGGAAGCCCATCACGAACAGCGGGTTGCCGAGAGTCTTCGTGTAGAGCCACTCGCCCAGGGTGGCCGGGATGTCCTCTCGGGCCAGCGCCCGGCGGGCCAGCTCCCAGACCGCGGAGCGGTCGAGGGGCGCCAGCACCAGCTCCCGGGCCAGCCAGTCCTGAACCAGAGACCCGACCAGGTCGCTGATGACGGGCGACGCCGACAGCTCGGCCGTGCGCAGGGCGACCAGCAGCAGGAGGCGGCTGCCCGCGGCGTGCCTGGCCAGGTGGTGGAACGCCTCCCAGGTCGACGGATCGGCCAGGTGGATGTCGTCGAGCGCGAGCACGACCGGCTTCTCCACCGCCAGCCCCCGCACGAGCTGGGTCACCTCTTCCAGCACGCGAGCCCGCTCTGGGCGCTCGAGCAGCCCGGGCGAGAGAGTTCGCAGGTGCTCGTAGAGCGCGTCATCGAGGAGCCCGAACGGACTGGTCGTGCCCAGCGGGTAGGCGCGGGCCGAGAGGACCAGCGCCTTGCGACGGGCGACGGCCAGGAAGTCGCTGAGCAGGCGGGTCTTGCCGATTCCGGGCTCGCCATGGATGACGACGGTTCGGCCGCTGCCGCGGGCCGCCGCCTCCAGCTCCTCGTTGAGCAGGGCCAGCTCCGCCCCCCGGCCGACCAGCCCGGGCCGTTGCAGTCCGGGCTTCACCGGGCGGCCGCCGAGCGCGCGCCCAGGGGCGCCGGGAAGTCGGGCTTTCGGGTGCCGGCGCGGAAGGCCTGGCCGGTCGGGATCGAAACGACGCGGCCCCTTCCCCGCACGCCCCAGGCCCGACCGTCCCAGAGCAATACGGTCTCCTCGTCGATCCCGGCCAGGCAGTCGAGCGGCGGGGCGCCGGCCAGCACCTCGCTCAGGCCCGTGGGCCGCGGGGGAGCCGCGTCGTAGTGGGGAATCAGCCCCCAGCCGGGCAGCAGCGCCAGCCCCTCGCGCCAGCCCCAGGGCTCGGCGGCGATGCTCACCGACCAGCCTCCCAGCGCGGTCGTGCCGGCGCTGCAGCCGGCGATCACGGCACCCTCCTCGACCCGGGCGGTTATCACCGCCCAGGCCGGCGTGCCGGCGAGCGAATCGAGCAGGTGGTCGGGGGTGCCCCCCGAGAGGTAGAAGAGATCGCTCGCGGCCAGCGCCGCCAGGACCGAGGGATCGCCGGCGTCGGCCCGGCGGTGGAGCGGGACGTGGGCCGGGCGGGCGCCCAGGCGCGTGAAGTGCTCGATTCCCATCCGGGCCCAGGCAGCCGGATCCTCGAGCCCGGCGGCGGTGGGCAGCACCGCAACCCGGCCGCCGGGCGCCAGCGCGAGCAGCTCACGATCGATCGCCGCCATGCCGGGCAGGAACTCGCCCGACCCGGCCAGGGCGACGATCATGTCGCGTTCACCGGCAGGCTAGCTGCCGGCTTCAAGGACCACGCGCGGCCGCCCCGGGTGGGGCCAGCGAAGGGCGGCCGAGGTGGTCGCGATCCAGGTACCGGCCAGGGCAAGACTTCCTCCCAGCAACTCCAGTCCGCTGATCCGCTCGCCGAGCACCAGGACGCCGCCCACAACCGCGGCCAGCGGCGCCAGGTACGCGAAGGGCGCCGCTCGGGCAACTCCCAGCCTTTCGACGCCACGGACATTAGCCCAGAGCAGAAGCACGGTGGCGAAGACGGCCAGGTAGGCAGCCTCGAGCAGGGTTGCCGGCGTCAGGCTGGAGAAGCCGGCCGGCCCCTCGGTCAGGAGCGCGACCGGTACCAGCACGGCCAGGCCGACGCCGGCCGCGTAAGCGTTGGCCGGGAGCGGGTGGACCCGGCCCTGGAGGCCGCGGGCGAGCACGTTGAAGACTCCCCACATGGAGCCGCCGGCCAGGTAGAGGAGGTCGCCCAGCCGGCGCCCGGGCAGGGCGTCGCCGAGTCCGCCCGCGGCGGCGAAGATGGCCAGGATTCCGGCGCCGGCAAGCGCGCTCCCGATCAGGGCGCGGTTCCTCGGCCGCTCCCGGAGCAGCGCCCAGCCGAGCAGGATGCTGAAGGTCGGGGCCGAACCGGGCACGATCAGGCCGCCGTC
>DATGVT010000481.1:0-1848 GCA_035300005.1 Candidatus Acidiferrales bacterium | reverse complement strand
GGACGACCGGCCCTACCGTCCAGGGGCCGAGCAGGTGCACGAGGCCCTGGTCCAGGCCGGGCACGAGGTGGCTCTCCAGCTCCTGCCGGGGGTCGGCCACGAGTTCCCGGCCGATTTCGCAGAACGCCTGCCGAAGCTGCTCACGCGCCTCTTCGACTGAGCGCCAAGCGCTATTCGCGCTCGGTGACCCCCTCCACCTCGGGCGCCGCCTCCGCCACCGTGGAGCGGACGATGCCCACGTACTCCTCCACCAGCCCCCGCGCCCGGGTCGGGTCGTCGGTGGAGGCGATGATGTGGTACTCGGGGCGATCCGCGTCCGGCACCACCAGCACCCAGCCGTCGTCCACGAAGACCTTGACCCCGTCGGTCAGGTCGACGCGGTCCTTCAGGTGGCGCTCCATCACCGTCCGCATCACGCGGCCCTTGGCCTCCCAGGGGCAGAAGACGTCCTGACGGAAGTAGCCGACCTTGGGGATCTGCGTGCGCTGCACCGCCAGCCCGGAGCCGGTCGCCGCCATCAGCTCCAGGGCTCGGGCGGTGGTGTAGATGGCGTCGAAGGCGACCTGGAACTCGGGCCAGCAGTAGCCGCCGCCCCCGTCCGAAGCCAGCACGGTCTCCGTATGCTGGGCCGCGCGCAGGACTGACCCCGGCGTGGTCTTGGTGGGCACGAAGCGGCTCTTCAGCCGGTCGGCGATCATGGCCAGCGCGATCGAGCTGGAGGCGGGCCCCATCAGGATTCCGGGCCTCGCCGCCAGCGCCAGCTGGGCCAGCACCGCGAAGGCGACGTCGTGCTCGAGAACCTCCCCGGTCTCGTCGATCAGGAAGCAGCGCTCGCCCGGGGAGTCGATGAAGACCCCGAGCTTGGCGTTGACCGCCTTCACGATCACCGCCATCTCCTGCAGGTGGGCCCGGAACTCGGGGTCCGTCTGCTCGGCCACCACCTCTGCGGGGGAGGCGTTGAGAGGGATGACGCCGCAGTTCATCTCGCCCAGGACCCGCGGCAGGACCTGCGCCGAGGCCCCGTTATTGTAATCGACCAGCACCTTGAACCGGGCCGACCGCACGACCTCCAGGTCTATCCGCCCGATCAGGTCGTCGGTGTAGCGCTCGAACTCCGACTCCCGGGCCACGATGCGGCCCATCTCGTAGGGGAAGACGCGCCGGATGTCCTCCCGGAAGAAGAGGTTCTCGAGCTTGCGCTCGTCCCGGCTGGAGAGGTCGAGCCCGTTGCTGTCGAAGATGCGGATGTCCGCCGAGCGGGGATCGACCGGCGAGCTCTGAGCGTGGACCGCGGGCATGCGGTGCTGGCGGGCCCAGTGCCGGGCCACCGGCGCCGGCAGGGCGTGGAGGTCGGTGACGTTGGCCCCTGAGGAGATCATCCCCGAGACCATGGCGCGGTGGATCATGCGGGCGGATCGGGTGTAGTCACGGGAGACGGCCAGCTGCGCGCCCTTGGGGTAGAGGGCCCCGACGGTGGCGCCCAGCCGGGAGGCGAACTCGGGCGTGAACTCGACGTTGCTGAGGCCGGTCAGCCCGTAGGCGCTGAAGAGGCCGCGCCGCCAGGAGCCGGCCCAGATGACCGACTCCCGGACCACGGCCCCGGCTTCGATCTCCTTGTTGGGCCAGATTCGTACGTTGGGGTTGATGGTGGCGCCCTGGCCGACCACCACCTCGCTGCCGATCACGGTTCCCTCCTCCAGCAGGGAGCCGTTCTTCAGGGTCACCGACCGGCAGACGATCGAACCCCGGAGCCGGCAGTTCTCGCCCAGGTCGGCGTGGTCCCAGACCACCGAGTTCGAGACCTTGGCGCCCGTGTCGACTGTGCTGTAGCTCCCGATCACGGCGGGC
>DATGVT010000480.1:0-6887 GCA_035300005.1 Candidatus Acidiferrales bacterium | reverse complement strand
TCCACATCCGCCAGCTTTCCGACCACCAGGATCTCGTCTCCGTCGAGGCTGACCTCGGGGGGACCCGCAAACCAGCCCTCCGGCAGCCGACCCTGGAACCAACCCTGCACTTCGCTGTCTGTTGTCATGATTACAACATTACACAGCAACAGAAGCTGGCAGTCAAGGCCCCCGGTCAGGCAGCCTCGCCGGCTCCCTTCGGGCTGAGGATCTGGAAGCTCTCCACGACCACCTCGGTGCTGTAGCGCTTCTGGCCCCCGGCGTCGTCCCAGCTGCGGGTCTGCAGGCGGCCGTCGGTGTAGATCAGCTTGCCCTTGCGGAGGAGCTGGCCGGCCACCTCCGCCTGGCGGCCGAAGACGACCAGGCGGTGGAACTCCGTGAACTCCTTCCGCTCGCCCTCCTCGTCCCGGCCGCCGTAACTGTTGGTGGCCAGGCGCAGGTTGGCGATGAAGCTGCCCTTGGGTGTCGCCTTGAGGTCGGGGTCGGCCGTCAGCCGGCCGACCAGGATCACGCGGTTGACCATCTCTAAGTGCCTCCTTCGATGACGGCCGCGGTCGCCAGCCACGAGCTGGGATCCACCGCGCGGCCCTCCCGGTGGACCTCGAAGTGCAGGTGCGGGCCCGTGGAGAGCCCGCTGCTGCCGATCTCGCCCAGCCGCGCCCCCACCACCACCAGCTGGCCGACGGCCACCAGCGCCAGCCGGAGGTGGCAGTAGAGGCTGGCGCTGAGCGAGTCGTGCTGCAGCAGCACGTAGACGCCGCAGCCGGCGGGGTCGAATCCGGTCGCCGCCAGGCCGGTGGCCGCCGCCAGCACCGGCGTCCCCAGGTCGGCCGCCAGGTCGATCCCGGAATGGAAGTGGCCGCCCGGGCACCATTCGGCCACCGGCTCCAGCTCCAGCGCCGTGCAGCCGTAGCCCTGCGTGAGGACCGCGCCCGGCACCAGCTGGGCCATGCTCAGCCGGCTCACACGGGGGGTGACGCCCGGCGCCGCGGCCGCCGCCAGGAAGGCCAGCGCCAGGACCGGCAGCAGGAGCCAGCGCAGCATCAGAGGCCCCGCGAAGCAACGTGGACCACATGCGTGACCTCCCGCTTCAGGAGCGACGTCGCGCGGCTGCCGCCGGCGGAGGCGCTGTGCAGCGCGCCCGGCACCTTGAAGGCGATGAAGAGGGCCGCCAGCGCAAACAGGTGGCGGACGGGGAAGGCGTTCCCGAACTCGATCCGGCTGCCCAGCGAGAGGATCAGCAGCTGCAGCGGCTGCATGAGCAGGGTGGGGACGAAGAGGCTGGTCCAGGCCTTCGAGTAGGAGTGCGTCTCCGGCAGCGCGAACAGGAGCCCGGCCAGGGGTGCGGTGATGGCGAGCACCACCAGCAGCGTGTGCCGGACCAGGTAGGCAAAGGCGAGCACGCAGTAGCCCAGCAACAGCAGGAGGGTGACCAGGATCTGCGGCAGGGGGCCGGCCCCGTGCAGGAAGTCAGAGTTGAGGTTGCCCACGAAGGTCCCGAAGGTGTCGTGCAGGCCGAAGCGCAGCACGGTCTGGCAGAGGACGTTGTTGAAGTCGACCGCCTCCTGGAAGAGCGGCTGCGAGAAGTTGATCAGGAGCGCGGCCACCATCAGCCGCGGGAGCAGGATGCGGGCCGTGTACTGGGTGCGCATCTCGTGCGCCCAGATGGCGCGGTAGAAGCCCCAGACCGTGACCAGGACCAGCGCGGCGTCCGCCGCCCCCTGGATCGCGGGCTCGAAGTCCCTGATCACCTGGATGCTGACGAAGGCGCCGCCCTCCGGGTTGCCGGTGGAGAAGACGAGCGCCATCAGCGCCCGGGCCAGGGGCTCGACCAGCGCCAGCACCGACCGCTGGACGACCTGCCAGAAGAAGTCCATGAAGCCGGCCGCGACGTCGCCCGGTTGGGGCCAGGTCGGCAGCTGCGGCACCGGCAGGGGCTGCGGTGAGAGCCGCAGCAGGAACGCCGTCACCGGTGGACGGTGCCGGTCAGGATCTTGACCAGCGTGGTGGCCATCTCGACGCCGATCGTCCCAACCACGATGCGCCCGATCCACTGCTTGGCCAGCATCACCGAGCGCGGCTCGACCGCCGTCATCTTCCAGAGGAACGCGAAAACGAAGGCCAGGGCACCGACGGTGGCGACCAGGGCCTGGCCGGCGCTGGTCCAGTTCTCGAGGGTCTGTTTCAGGTCGTGCAGGGCGGGGTCCAAACCAACACCTCCTTTCCTTTGCGGAGGCGAAGGGTAGGGGCGGGGTGCCGCCTTCGAGAACCCTGGCTGTTAAGGGCGGCGGGGGCCGCCGGCTGTCAAGAGGAGGCTAAGGTGGATCGATGGCGACCTTGGTAACCGCGATCGAGACGGACGGCGGCTGGAGCTGCGAGGTCACGCTCGACCAGCGCCGCTACCAGGTTGCCGTGTCCAGGGCCGAGCTGGACCGCTACGGGGCAGGGGGTGGCGTGGAGGACCTGGTGCGCCGGAGCTTCGATTTCCTGCTCCAGCGCGAGCGGCCGGACCAGATCCTGGCGCGCTTCCGGCTCTCGGAGATCGAGCGCTACTTCCCCGAGTACCCCCAAGAGATCCGGCGCGCGCGACCGGGTTAGGCCACCTGCCGTCAGGAGATCGCGAACTGGACCTGGACGCGGATCGCCACCTCCAGGTCACCGGCGGGCACGACCGTGTCGCGGCTGGCCGGCGCCGCTGCCCCATAGAGGGGGCCTGGGTAGCCGCCCTGCTGCAGGTCGGTGACGCTCAGCAGCCGGCCGACCCTGACGCCGCCCGCCTTCGCCATCGCGTCGGCCTTCGCGCGGGCCTCGGAGATCGCCTGGACGCGGGCCTCGGCCTGGGCCGGCTTGCGGTCGGCGAGACCGAACTGGATGGAGGCGTTGGTGGCGCCGGCGTCGCCGGCCAGGACGTCGAGCGCCTTGCCCACCCGCGACACCTCACGGAGGGTGAAGCTCAGCTGCTCCGAGGCCACGAAGCCGGAGATCTTCGGATAGCTGTTGGGCTGGTAGGTGGGATGGAGGCTGTAGCCGAAGGTCTTGACGTCCCTGTCCTGGATGCCGAGGTCCCTGGCCGCCTGGAGGACGTGGTTGACCCGTTCGGCGACCTGCTTCTGGGCCTCGGCGGCGCTCGCCGAGCTGGCGGTCATGCCCAGGTTCAGGATCGCGATGTCGGGCTTCACCTTCACCGTCGCCTCGCCGTAGGTGGTGATGCCGGCGCCGGCGGGCGCGGGCGCGACCACGGTGGCCCCGCTCGCCGCGATGACCACCGGTCGGGCGCTCACCGCCACGGCCACCACGGCAAAACCGAGGGCGAGGACGGCGAGGGTCAAGCGCTGGTAGGCGGTCATGTCACTCCTCCTGCGGGTTCTGCTTGATAGACGCCCCGCCGGACAGGAGGTAACGGGAGCCCGCGCTATCCTTGCCGCCGTGCCCACCTCGGTCGCCCAGGCGGTCGGGGAGACGCTGGCCGAGCTGGGCGTGCGCCACGTGTTCGGCCTGCTCGGCAGCGGCAACTTCGTCGTCACCAACGCGCTCGCGCGCGGGGGCGCGGCCTTCGTCGCCTCCCGGCACGAGACGGGCGCCGTGACCATGGCCGACGCCTACGCCCGCGTCAGCGGCCGGCTGGGGGTCGCCAGCGTCCACCAGGGTCCCGGCCTGACCAACTCGGTCACGGGCCTGACCGAAGCCGCCAAGAGCCGCACCCCGCTGCTCCTGCTGGCCGCCGACACCGCCGCCTCGGCCCTGCGCTCGAACTTCCGCATCGACCAGGACGGCCTGGTCACGGCGGTGGGCGCGGTGGCGGAGCGGCTGCACGGGCCGGCCAGCGCGGTCGCCGACACGGTCCGGGCCGCCCGCCGAGCCCAGGTCGAGCGGCGCCCGGTGGTGCTGATGATGCCGCTCGACGTCGCGGCCGCGACCTCCCCGGATGGCGCGCCGGCGCCGGTCGGGGCCCCCGTGCTGCGGCCGGTGCAGCCGGCGCCGGAGGCGGTGGCCGAGGTCGCCGACCTGCTGGCGCGGTCCTCTCGGCCCCTCATCGTCGCCGGCCGGGGCGCCGTGCTCGCGGGCGCGCGCGAGCCACTGGAGAAACTGGGGGACCTGTCGGGCGCGCTGCTCGCAACCTCGGCGGTGGCCAACGGGTTCTTCGCAGGCGATCAGTGGTCGCTGGGGATCTCCGGCGGCTTCGCGTCTCCGATCGGGCTGGAGCTGATCCCCCAGGCTGACCTGCTGCTGGCTTTCGGCGCCTCGCTCAACATGTGGACGACGCGGCACGGCCACCTGATCGGTGGCTCGGCGAAGGTGGTGCAGGTCGACGTCGAGGCGGACGCGATCGGCGCCCACCGGCCGGTGGACGCGGCCGTGGTGGGCGACGCGGACGCCACCGCCCGGGCGCTGGTCGCGGAGCTGTCGCGCCGGGGCGGGCACCACCCCGGCTGGCGGTCGGCCGAGCTGGCGGCGCGGATCGCCCGCGGGGGATGGCGCGATGCCGCCTACGAAGATGCCGGCGACGGGGAGCGGATCGACCCCCGGACGTTCTCGCTCGAGCTGGATCGCCTGCTGCCGGCGGAGCGCACGCTGGCGGTCGACTCGGGGCACTTCATGGGCTACCCGCCCATGTACATGCGGGTGCCCGACCCGGCCGGGTTCGTCTTCACCCAGGGGTTCCAGTCGATCGGGCTGGGGCTGGCGTCGGCGATCGGCGCGGCGGTCGCGCGGCCGGACCGCCTGACGGTTGCCGCCGTGGGCGATGGCGGCCTGCTGATGTCGCTGCCGGAGCTGGAGACGGCGGGCCGCCTGGGCCTGCGCCTGGTGGTCGCCGTCTACAACGACGCGGCGTACGGCGCCGAGGTGCACCACTTCGGGCCGCAGGGGCACCCGGTGGACCTGGTCCAGTTCCCGGACACCGACTTCGCGGCGCTGGGGCGGGCGGTGGGGATGGCAGGGGTCACGGTGCGAGGGGCCGAGGACATGCAGGCGGTGGCCGCGTGGCTGGAGAAGCCCGAGCGGCCGGGGTTGGTGGTGGACGCCAAGGTGGTACCGACGGTGGTCGCCGAGTGGCTGGAGGAGGCGTTCCGGGGGCACTGAGGGCGATGGCGCCTGCGTTTGACGGGGCGTCCTGCGACCCCTAGACTGCGTCAATCCCGGATCGGGGGGAGGAGCGCTGAACACGCGGGCGGGCGTGGGCAGGGCTGCGCCGCGCAAGCAGCTGAGCCTGGCCGTGATCGCATTGGTACTGGCAGCCCTGGTGGCCGTCGTGGTCCGGCCGCCGGGCCTGGTCAAGCATGCCCTCGCCGCCGGGCCCACGGTCGCCACCGTCACCGTCGGCAGCAACCCCCGCGGCGTGTACGTGGACACCCCCAACCACGTGGCCTACGTGGCCAACTTCGGCAGCAACACCGTCTCCAAGCTGCTGCTGCCAGGGAACGGCGGCACCTGCTCCGGCGCCGCGCCGCCCTGCGTGGTCGCGACCGCCACTCAGGGGCTCGCCGGCCCCTTCGCGCTGGCCCTCGACAGCGCCAACAACCAGCTCTACGTGGCCAACCAGAGCACCAGCCACGTGGACGTGCTGGACGCGACCACCATGAACCAGACAACCCTGATCACCGGCCCCATCACCTGCACGGCGGGGGTGTGTTTCCCCGGTCCCCTGCCGGGCAGCGGCTGCGGCCCGGTGGCGGTGGCCGTCAACCCCAACACGGGCACCAAGGGCACGGTCTACGTGGGGAACAACGGCTGCAGCGGCGACACCGTCTCGGTCATCGACGCCGCCAGCAACACGGTCATCAACACCATCAGCCTGACGGTTACTCCCATCTGCACCGTTCCGTGCGGGACGATCAGCTACCACTTCATCACGGACCTGGCCATCAACACGCCGACCGACCGGCTCTACGTGGTCACCAACAGCGCGCCGGAGTCCCTAATCGTGGTCACCAGCCCAGAGAGCGCCAGCCCGACCTTCACGGCGACGCCGCTGGCCGCCGGCAGCAACGCCACCGGGGTGGCCGTCAACGACGCCACTCGGCAGATCTGGATCTCGACCGCCAACGGCGTCATCGTCGCCAACGATGAGGCCCTGCCCGCGACCACGCCGCTCAGCGCCAGCTTCGCGGTCACCGCCCACCAGAAGATCGCGGTCAACCGCCAGGCCAACCGGGCCTACGTGCCGGCCGAGGGCAGCTCCTTGATCTCGGTCCTGGACGGGGCCCTGCGGTCGACCGCCCAGGTGGGCACCGGCAGCTCGCCGAACGGGGTCGGGGTCGACCTGGGCTTGGGCACGGTGGTGGTCTCCAACTTCAGCTCGGGCTCGGTGTCGGTGATCAGCAACGAGGATCCCTTCGGGTTCGCGCCCAGGGTGGTGGTCAACGACGCCGGCGACGCCTGCTGCGCCGACTCCGGCCAGGTCTCCCTGCGCAAGGCGCTCTCCTTCGCCGGCGGCAGCGCCTTCCCCGGCATCCTTGACGGCCGGCAGGTCTCCGGCTCCTCGGTCGGCGGCGGGCTGCCGGTCGGCGTGTACTTCGACCGTCGGGTGTTCCCGGGCACCGCCCCGGCGACGATCCGGCCGGCCAGCCAGCTCCCGGACCTGACCAAGGGGACTTCCGTGGTGGCCGGCGCCGGCGCTCCGGCGGGCACCATCGCAGCCAGCAGCGGCGCGGTGCTGGACGGCTCCGCGATCACCGCCGCGGCCAGCGGCCTGCAGGTCTCGTCGGGGTCGGGCAGCGTCATCGAGGGGGTCCGGGTCCAGCGCTTCACCTCGGTCGGCATCTACCTGGTGGGCGCGGCGGCCGGGGCAACGGTGAACAGGGTGACCTCGGTGCTCAACCTGGACGGCTTCGGCATCAACAGCAGCGGCGCCGGAAACACCATCAGCAACAGCTTCCTGGGCACCG
>DATGVT010000479.1:0-3798 GCA_035300005.1 Candidatus Acidiferrales bacterium | reverse complement strand
GTGTGGTGCGAGCGGGTGTCGCGGCCTCGGGTCAGGCCCATGATCGTGACCCCGTCCTCGAGCGCCTTCACGACCACGTAGCGGCCGCCCGCCTCGCCGGCGACCAGATCCTGAGCCATGCCTACCTCCCACCACCTCGCTGGCCGTTGCCGTTCGCCGCCGCCCGCGGCCGCACCGTCTCCAGGCGGGTCGCGGGGGCGCCGAACAGCTTATCCAGGTCGGCCACAAGCCCGGGCCCGGCGGCCACCGTATGGCCGTCCCCGGGCTTCACGACCACCTCGCGTCCCCCGACCAGGATGTGAAGGACCAGCTCGTCCGAGCCGGGGTGGCGGGCGATGAGCTCGGCCAGTGTGTCCAGGACCGCCCCGGCGCCCTCCGGGATGGTGACGTGGATCAGCTGCCGGCGCTGGACGGGCGCGCAGTCGGGGTCGTCCCAGGCCCAGGCCTGGTCCGCCACCACCGAAGCCCGCTCGGCCTCCGGCTCGGTCTCCTCCTCCAGCGGCGGGGGCGCCGCCGCCGGCAGGCGAGTACCGCCCGCGCGCGCGTCCACCTTTCCCTGCACCACCAGCACCCGCTCCAGCTCGAAAAGCTGCCGGTACTGCTCGTAGACGCGCGGGAAGAGGACGACGTCGACCGTGCCGGTCAGGTCCTCCAGCTCGGCGTAGGCCATGATCTGGCCCTTGCGGGTGACCACCCGCCGCACGTCGCGGACCAGCCCGCCCACCCGCACCTCGGTGTCCTGCAGCTCGGCCACCACCTCCACCGCCTGGGCATCGGTCAACCGCGCCAGCTCGGGGGCTATGCGGCGCAGCGGGTGGTCGCTCAGGTAGAGGCCGAGGAGCTCCTTCTCCCAGCGCAGCTTCTCCTCGCCGGAGAGCTCGAGGATGTCGGCCGGCACGCTCTCCACGTCCAGCTCGGGGAGCTCGAAGAAGGAGGTCTGGCCGGCGTCGTGGTCGCGCCGCTCCCGGAGGGCCGACTCCCAGGCCCGATCCAGGTTGAAGAGCAGCCGGTGGCGGGAGTCCAGCGAGTCGCAGGCGCCGGAGCGGACCAGGGCCTCGACCACCCGGTAGTTCACGTCCTGCAGCCCGGCGATGCGCCTCAAGAGGTCGCGCCGGCTCTTGAACTCGCCGTCCCGCGCGCGCTCGTCCACGATCAGCTCCACGGCGCGCGCGCCCACGTTCTTGATGGCCGCCAGCCCGAACCGGATCTTTCCCTCCGACATCGAGAAGTCCGCCCCTGACCGGTTGACGTCGGGGGCCAGGACCTCGATGCCGCGGGCGCGGCAGTCGACGATGGCGGTGGCGACCCGGTCGGCGTTGCCCTCCATGTGGATGAGCAGGGATGTCATGTACTCGAGGGGGTGGTTGGCCTTCAGGTAGGCGGTCTGGTAGCTGATGACCGCGTAGGCGGCCGCATGGGCGCGGGGAAACGCGTACTCGGCGAACTTGGCGATGGTGTCGAAGAGCTCGTCCGCGGTCCCCTTTGGGATCTGGTTGGCGACGCAGCCGCTCACGAACTTCTCGCGCTGCTGCGCCATCTTGACCCTGTCCTTCTTGCCCATGGCGGCGCGCAGGATGTCCGCTTCGCTCATCGAGTAGCCGGCCAGGACCTGCGCCAGCTTCATCACCTGCTCCTGGTACACGAGCACCCCGTAGGTGTCGCGCAGCACGGGCTCCAGCGCCGCGTGGACGTGCATGGTCTGCTCGCGGCCGAGCTTCCGCGCGACGTAGGCAGGGATGAACTGCATCGGCCCCGGCCGGAACAGCGCGATGGCCGCGGTGATGTCCTCGAAGGAGCTGGGCTTCATCTCCTGCAGCAGCCGCCGCATGCCCGCGCCCTCGAGCTGGAACAGCCCATGGGTGTCAGCGCCGGCGATCATCTCGAAGGTCTTCGGGTCGTCATACGCCATGCGATCGAAGTCGATGGCCACGTCCCGCGCGCGCAGCAGGCGCAGGCAGGTGGCGATGATGTCCAGGTTCTGAAGGCCGAGGAAGTCGATCTTCAGGAGGCCGATCTCCTGGACCGCCTTCATGTCGTACTGGGTGATCACCGAATCCTTGCCCGGTCCCAGCTGGAGGGGTGTGAAGTGGACCAACGGCTCGGGCGCGATGACCACCCCGGCGGCGTGCGTGCTGACGTTGCGGGAGACGCCCTCCAGCGAGCGGGCCACGTCCACCAACCGCTTGGTGTCACCGCCCGACTCGTAGGCCTCCCGAAACTCGGGAACCTCCTTGACCGCGTCGTCCAGCGACTTCGAGCGGCCCTGCCAGACGGGGACCAGCTTGGCCAGCCGGTCGCACTCGCGGAGCGGGACCTCGAGCACGCGGCCGACGTCCCGGATGGCGGCCTTGGAGGCCATCGTCGTGAAGGTGATGATCTGCGCCACCCGGTCGGCCCCGTACTTGTCGGACACGTAGCGGATGACCTTGTCGCGGCCCTCGACCGAGAAGTCGCAGTCGATGTCGGGCATGGAGACGCGGTCCTTGTTCAGGAAGCGCTCGAAGATCAGGCCGTGCCGGAGCGGGTCCAGGTTCGTGATCCCGAGGCAGAAGGAGACCAGGCTGCCGGCGGCGCTGCCGCGCCCGGGGCCGACCACGATCCCGTTCCGGCGGGCGTAGTTGTAGAAGTCCCAGACGATCAGGAAGTAGGACGCGTAGCCGGTCTGGGCGATCACCTCCAGCTCCTGCGCGGCGCGCTCGCGCGCCGCGTCCGAGGCGCCCTCCGGATAGCGCCAGCGCAGGCCTTCGTCGACCTTCTGGCGCAGGTAGCCGTCGGGGGTCAGGCCGTCCGCGACCTCGAAGGGCGGCAGCAGCGTGCCGCCCAGCGCCAGCTTCAGGCCAACCTGGTCGGCGACCTCCAGCGTGCTGGCCAGCGCCTCGGGCAGGTCGGCGAAGAGGGTGGCCATCTCGGCCTGGCTCTTCAAGTAGAAGTCCTGGGAGTGGAAGCGCCAGCGGTCGGGGTCGTTGAAGCGGGCGCCGGTCTGCAGGCAGAGCAGCACGTCGTGCGCCTCGGCGTCACCCGGGTGCACGTAGTGGAGGTCGTTGGTCGCGGCCAGCCGCAGCCCGAACTCGCGCCCCAGGCCGAGCAGAGTCTCGTTGACCTGCTCCTGCTCCGGCAGCCCGTGCCGCTGCATCTCGAGCAGGTAGCGGTCGCGGCCGAAGATGTCCCGGTACTGCCCGACCGACTCCCGCGCGCCATCGGGGTCGTTGGCCAGGACCCGGCTGGAGACCTCACCGGCCAGGCAGCCGCTGAGCGCGACCAGCCCCTTCTGGTGCTGCGCCAGCAGCTCCTTGTCGATCCGGGGCTTGTAGTAGAGGCCTTCCATCTGCCCCTTCGAACAGAGCTGGAGGAGGTTCCGGTAACCCTCGGCGTCGGCGGCCAGCAGGGTCAGGTGGTGGGGGTCGCGGTCGGCCCGCCCCTCCTTCAGGAGGCGGGAGCGGGGCGCGACGTAGACCTCGCAGCCCAGGATCGGCTTGACGCCAGCTTTGAGACACTCCTTGTAGAAGTGGATCGCCCCGTACATGACGCCGTGGTCGGTCAGGGCCAGGGCCGGCATCTCCAGCTCGGCCGCCCGGGCCACCAGCCGGGGAATGCGGCTGGCCCCGTCCAGGAGCGAGAACTCGGTGTGGTTGTGAAGGTGGACGAAGCCCTCCGGGAGGGCCTTTCGCGGAGCGGCTTTCTGGGCGCGAGGCACGGGTCTATCTACTCGACCTATCTCGACGCCGGCCTAAATGTGAGCAAGGTCCCTCAGAAGGACCCGATACTTCTGAATAAATTCATCAGGCTCGATAGGAGCTC
>DATGVT010000478.1:0-3087 GCA_035300005.1 Candidatus Acidiferrales bacterium | reverse complement strand
CGGCCGCGGCCCACCATCGGGCAGCCGTGAAGGGGCCGAGGCATCACTCGGCAGCCGTCTGCCGCCGGATGCCGGCGACCAGCGAATGCCACCCGTCGGCGGCCGCGCGGGCGGCCTCGTCGAGACCGAGTACGTGACCTGGAATCTCGCGCTGGCGGAGCCACGCTTCGGCAGCGCTCAGATCCTCGAAGAGGTTGCTGTTCGGGCACCACTCCTCGTAGACGCTGGTGCAGCAGCTGCGATAGGTCTCGTCGGGGCGAGACAGGACCACGCTGCTCGGCAGGGGCCGACCGCTGCGAAAGTGGAGCTGGATCACGTTGCCGCTGGCAGGGCTGCGCGAGAGGGCCGTACCGGTCGCCTCCAGGGCGCCAAAGATGCCGAGGATGTCGTAGGCGCACCAGGTCCAGAACCGGCGGCCCTCGACCACGATCTCATGGCGGTCGGGAGTGACGCTAAGACCGGCTGAACCGACCACGCGCCCGGCGCCGTCGCGCCGGATGCGCCCCGCCTGGTCGAGCTGATCGATCAGTGGGGCCAGCTGGTCGAGCCTGATCCCGCTCGCCCTGGCGAGCGTTTCGGGCGCGATCGGTTCGGCACCTGTGAACAGGAGCCGGAAGGCCACGGTTCGCAGCAGCTCCTCGAGGTCAACCGGCGGTTTCGGCATCGTCCCCGGTCGCCGAGGAGGCAGCCTGCTCATGCCGCGCAGCAGCTCAGCTTGGACACGTCGCGCTTGAACGTCTGGGCGGCCAGCTTGAAGGCCTCCGCGAATGTCAGGTAGGGCGCCCAGGTGCTGGCCACCTGATCCGTCGTGAGCCCGAACCGGATCGCGTAGACAGCCGCCTGGATCACGTCGCCGGCGCCGTCGGCGACGGCGGTCGCCCCGATGATCCGACCTGTCTCCCGCTCCGCGACGATCTTCACAAAACCGCGAGTGTCCCGGTTGACCAGGGCCCTGGGAACAGCGGAGAGGGGCAGGACCCGGCACTCGCACACGATGCCCTGAGCGTTGGCCTGCTCATCCGTCAGCCCGGCCGCGGCCACGGTCGGGCTGGTGAAGATGACCCGGGGCAGGGCCGTGAAGTCGACCTTCAAGTCCTCGCCTTCCAGAGCGTTGCGGGCCGCGAGGTTGCCCTCGTAGGCGGCGACGTAGACGAACTGCGGATGGCCGGTCACGTCACCGGCCGCCCAGACCCGGGGATTGGTCGTCCGTAGGTGGTCATCGACCTGGACCGCCCCTCTCTCGGTCAGCTCGATCCCCGCCCTGGTCAGGCCCAGGCCGGCGGTGTTCGGCCGGCGGCCGGTGGCGACCAGGACCTGGTCGACGGCCAGCTCGCGGCGCCCGCCCGCATGCTGGAAGGTCAGCGTCCGCCGGTCGCCTGCGCGTCGCACTGAGGTGATCTTCACATCGGTCAGAACCCGGGCACCCTCCTCCTGGAGGATCGCCTGCACCGCCTCCGACACCTCGGGCTCATCTTGGGGCGTGATCCTGGGCATGGCCTCCAGGAAGGTCACCTTGCTCCCCAGGCGCAAGAAGAGCTGGCCCATCTCCAGACCGATCGCGTTGGCCCCGATCACCGCCAGCTCTCGCGGCGGCTCCCGCAGCTCCAGAGCCGTGGTGCTGGTCAGGTAACCGGCCTCCTCCAGCCCATCGATCGCAGGTATCGCCGGCGAAGCGCCGGTCGCGATCAGGTAGGCACGGGCGCGCATTCGCGCGCCAGCGCACTCGACTGTCTCGGTGTCGACGAACTCAGCCAGGCCGTGACAGACGGTGAAGCCGTAGGCCTCGGCCAGGTCGACGTACTTCTCGGCTCGCATCTGGTCGGCCAGCTCGGCCTTGGAATCGACCATCGCGCCGAGGTCGAAGCTGTTGGCAGAGGTGCCGATGCCGACGAAGGGATGGTGGCCGGCTCGGAAGTGGGCATCAACCGGCGCCAGCATTGCCTTTGAGGGCAAGCAGCCCACGTTGACGCAGGTGCCGCCTACCAAGTTGGACTCCATCAGGGCCACCCGCGCGCCCGCTTCGGTTGCCCTTATGGCGGCGGCGAAGGCGGCCGACCCGGAGCCGATCACCAGCAGGTCGTAGTCGTATCGTGACTCGCTCACGACGCCCGCCCTGGCTCCGCGCCGAGCAGATCGGGATCGACCCGCTCCGTCAACCGGCGCCCCAATTCGAAGGCCTCCTGAACCGAGAGCAGGGTGGTCCCGTCGTGCTCGGCGGCCCATCTCGCCCCGGCTTCCTCAGAGGCGAAGAAGAGGACCCGGTGGCAGAAGCTTTCGATCACGTCGTAACCGAAGGGACCATCAGGGACCACCATCGAAACCACCGCGCCGGCCGGCCTGACCTCGCGCGCTCCGGTGCGATCAACCACGAGCGACACCTGCTCGCCCGTGACCGGGCAGGTTGCTTCGACGCGCACGCTCTTTCCGAGGAGGGGTGGGATGAAAAGAGTGTCCAGGGCACACCAGGCGTACGTGGTCTTGCCGTCAACCTGGAAGCGGTACTCCGGGTCGAGCGGGGCGATGGCATGACCCCAAAAGCCGACCACTCGGCCCTGGTCATCGCGGTAGACCCCAGGCCATGAGTTCAATGCCTGCTCGACCCGGTCAACCGAGCCGGCGACCGCGTGGGCGATGGCCTCTGACGTCACCGGCTCACCGCCGGCCATGAGGCGATGGATGGCGACCGCGATCCGCTGACCGGTCACATCCAGGGCGGGCATCGCCGCGCTGATGGCCTCCGCCATCTCTTCCACCGTGACCCCTTCGCGGCCCTGCCGGTCTTGTCTGGTTGCCATTCTGCGATTCCTCCGCTCTGTAAGTGCCGTCGTGTCCGGCCTACCGGACGATGACTATGATATCCTGCTTGCCAGATATGAATTCCATCCTGGTTCCGACCGAGGCCAGCGCCGCGGCGCGATTCTTCCGCGTCCTGGGCGACCCGACCCGGCTGAAGATCCTGGAGCTCCTCGGTCAGGGCGAGCGAACCGTGGGCGAGCTGGTCTCGGCGGTCGCGCAGCCGCAGCCACGGGTCAGCACCCACCTCGCCTGCCTGCGCTACTGCGGTTTTGTGAGCACCGAACGGCGGGG
>DATGVT010000477.1:0-1998 GCA_035300005.1 Candidatus Acidiferrales bacterium | reverse complement strand
TGATGCGCTCTCCCATTTCGGTCGGCCGAATGGTGTCGAGGTCCAACTGGCGAAGCAGTTCCAAGCCCGTCTCGAGGTGCTCAATTTGCCTGCTCAAACATCTGTTCGATTGTACCAGAAATTAGGGCCAATTTGAACTCGATTTGGGGTGTTAACTGGGCCCGGCGGCCATCCATCCAGGGCCGGCGCCCGACAGCTCTAGTCCGTGGTGGCGGTGTCGATCTGGGCCTTCTGCAGGCGCCCTGAGTAGTCGACGAAGATCGACTTGCACGCCGTGAACTCGTCGAGCGCGACCGTCCCCGCCTCCCGGTGCCCGTTGCCGGTGTTCTTGACCCCGCCGAAGGGCAGCTGGATCTCGGCGCCGATGGTGGGCGCGTTGATGTACACGATGCCGGCCTCCAGCTCGCGCATGGCTCGGAAGGCCCGGTTCACGTCCCGCGTGTAGATGGACATCGAGAGCCCGTAGGCGGTGGAGTTGGCGTACTCCAGCCCCTGCTCCAGGGACCCCACGGGCATGATCGCGGTGGTCGGCCCGAAGATCTCCTCCTGCGCGATCCGCATGTCCGGCCGGACCTCGGTGAAGATGGTCGGCGCGTAGAAGAACCCTCGGCCGTGCTCCTCGTCGTCCAGCACCCGACCCCCCGTCACCAGCTTCGCCTTCTCGCCCACCCCGACCTCGGTGTAGGAGTGGACCCGCCGCAGCTGGCGCTCGTTGATCACCGGACCCATCTCGACCTCCTCGTCCCGGAGACCGTCGCCGACCTTCAGCGTCTCCGCCCGCTGGCGAAGGAGGTCGGTGAAGTCGACCAGCTGCTTCTGGTGGACGATCAGCCGGGACGCGGCCGTGCAGCGCTGGCCGCTGGTGCCGAAGGCGGCCCAGGTGGCGCCCTCCACCGCCAGCTCGAGGTCGGCGTCGTCCATCACCACGATGCAGTTCTTGCCGCCCAGCTCCAGCGAGACCCGCTTCAGCAGCTGGCCGCAGCGGGTGGCGATCTCGCGGCCGACCTCGGAGGAGCCGGTGAAGCTGATCGCCCGGACCTGGGGGTGGGAGACCAGGGCCGCGCCGACCTCCTCACCCAACCCGTGGACCAGGTTGAGGACGCCCGGCGGCAGGCCGGCCTCGACCAGGACCTCGACCAGCCGGGTCGCGCAGAGCGGGGTGTCCTCGGCCGGCTTGAAGACGACGGCGTTGCCGCCCATCAGGGCCGGAAACAGCTTCCAGCTGGGGATGGCGACCGGGAAGTTCCAGGGTGTGATCAGGCCGACCACGCCGATCGGCTCGCGCCAGGTGAAGCAGATCTTGTCGGGCAGCTCGGAGGGCACCGCCTCGCCGAACGGCCGGCGGCCCATGCCGGCCACGTACTCGGCCATGTCGATGCCTTCCTGGACGTCGCCGCGTGCCTCCTTCAGCACCTTGCCCATCTCGCGGGTCATCACCCGGGCCAGGTCCTCCTTGCGCTCCTTCATCAGCAGCGCGGCGCGGAGGATGATCTCGCCCCGCAGCGGCGGCGGGGTGGCGCGCCAGCGGGGGTAGGCCTGGCCGGCGGCGGCCACGGCCGCCTCGAGGTCCTCGGCGTCCGAGCGGGGAAAGCGGCCCACGACGTCGTCACGCCGCGCCGGGTTCAGGCTTTCGAAGGTCCGCTTCGCCCTGGCGGCCACCCACTGGCCGCCGATGAAGTTGCGGAACTCGTCAGGCATGCAGGCTCCTCGAACCGACTCCGGCCAGGCGCAGGGCGAGGGCGCTCGCGGCCGCCTCCACCAGCAACAGGCTAACTCCGAGCAGGGGGTCGAAGGTCCGGTGCAGCACCGGCCACAGCACCAGAGAGCGGACGGCATCGCCGCTGGCGAAGAGGCGGGGCACGTAGGCGGCCGCCTTCACCTGGCCGGAGAGCAGGCCGAGGTAGCCGGGGTCGACGTCGACCCGGATCAGGTAGACGAAGTTCGCGATCAGGAGCAGGTTCCAGGCCACCAGGGCGGCGGCGCCCACCAGCGCGGCTC
>DATGVT010000476.1:0-2477 GCA_035300005.1 Candidatus Acidiferrales bacterium | reverse complement strand
GGCCGACCAGGTCGGTGGCCAGCAGCGAGTGGTAGCCGTAGTGAGCGCCCACGTCGGCGAAGACCATGCCCGGCCGGAGGTGATCGATCAGGACGTGCGAAAGCGGCGCCTCGTAGACACCGTGGCGGTAGATGTCGATCGCCACCTTCTCGGGCAGCAGGACCCGCAGGCGCCGGCCTGAGAAGAGCGGCGCCACGGCCTCCTGCTCGGCCAGCCGCAGCCGCCAGACCAGCCGGAAGCGCAGCTCCCTGGCCGGGTGGCGCAGGAGCTTCAGCAGGCGCGGTGCGCCGGCCAGTGCCGTGTGGCGCTCGAGGCTCTGGACGAGTGCCCCCCGGCTCGCGGGCGGAGCCATGCGGCGGACAGATTAGCAACCATGCGGGGCGTCCACGGCGGCCGTCGTCTTGCTATCCTGTGGGCTCCAAAAAACAGCGCCCGGGGGCGGCGCCGGTTGGCGTTCAGGGGGGAGGTTGCGGCGGTTGCTTTATATCTCAGTAGTTCTGCCTACCTATGAGAGGTTGGCTATCCTGCGTCGCTGCCTGGACCGGCTGGCGGCGCAGTCGGTTCCGCTCGGCGACTTCGAGGTCCTGGTCGTCGACGACGCCTCCCGCGAGCCGGTCGCGCCCAGCCTGGAGCCTATCTACAGGGACGGGCCGCTCCAGGTACGCTGGCTGCGCGTCGAGCCCAACAACCCGGCCCGCGCCCGAAATGTCGGCCTGGACGAGGCGCGCGGCCGGCTGGTGCTCTTCCTCGGCGACGACGTCCTGGCCCTACCGAACCTCCTCGAGGAGCACCTGGCCGTTCACCGGCGGACTCCCGACAGCGCGGCCTGCCTCTGCCGGCTGGAGACGGACCCGGAGCTCCTGGGCACGCCCTTCCAGCGGTTCTTCGACCCCTTCGGCTTCAGCCGGCTGCGAGGCGACCAGGAGCTGGGCCCCCGCTACTTCTGGACCAACAACGTCTCGCTCAAGACCGCGTTCCTGCGGACGCACGGCCGCTTCGACGAGGAGTTCCCGGACGCCAACCACGAGGACATCGAGCTCGGCTACCGGCTCCACCGGCGGGGGATGAGGCTGCACTACCGCGACCGGCTGGTCGGATACCACCACCACCGCTACACGCTGGACTCCGCCTGCCGCCTCCTCTACCGCCGCGGCGAGACCTACCACGTGCTCCGCAGCAAGGTCCCCGACGCCGTCTTCCGCGAAAGCCTGGGGATCTTCTCCTGGCGGTCGAGGCCCCGGGCCGTGGCGCGCGGCCTGGCCCGCGCGGCGCTCTTCAACGACCTCACGGCGCCGGCCTGGAAGCGCTGGCTGGAGCGAGACCGGGAGTCCTGGCTGCGGCGGGCGCTGTACTGGAAGCTGCTCACCTACCACACCAACAAGGGCTTCCGGGACGCGCGCCCCAAAAGGCGCGGCGGGCTGCGGCCCGCGGAGACGGCCGGGTGAAGGTCGTGATCCTGTGCGGGGGCAAGGGCACGCGCATCGGCGGCTCGCTGGTGGAGACGCCCAAGGCGCTCTTCGAGATCGGCGGCAAGCCGATCCTCTGGCACCTCATGAAGAGCTTCCGCGCCCAGGGACTGCGCGACTTCGTCCTCTGCCTGGGGCACCGGGCGGCCAGCGTCCAGGCCTACTTCCTGGACGGCGCCTCGACGCCCGAGACCGTGGTCTGCTGCGAGGACCCGGTGGAGGACTGGACGGTGACCATGGTCGACACCGGGGCGGACACCAACACCGGCGGGCGCCTGCGCCGGATCGCCCCCTTCGTAGGCGGCGCCAGCTTCATCGCCACCTACGGGGACGGCCTCGCGGACCTCGACCTGGCCGAGCTGACCGGCTTTCACCGCGACCACGGCCGGCTGGCGACGCTGACCGCGGTTCGGCCCTGGAGCCAGTTCGGGCTCCTGGCCCTGGAGGACGGCGGCCGCGTCAAGCGCTTCCGCGAGAAGCCGCGGCTGCGGACCTGGATCAACGGCGGCTTCTTCGTCTTCGAGCCGGGCGTCTTCGCCTACCTGGACGGCGACCAGGTGCTCGAGGAGGCGCCCCTGCGCGGGCTGGCCGCCGACAGTCAGCTGATGGCGTACCGCCACCAGGGCTTCTGGGCCTGCATGGACACCTACAAGGACCTGGAGACCCTGAACACTCTGTGGGCCGGCGGCGGCGCCAGGTGGAGGTCATGGGCATGAGGGCCGGGAGCTGGCGCGAGCGCGTCGTGCTGGTGACCGGGGCCAACGGCTTCGTCGGCTCCTGGCTGGCCGGCGGGTTGCTGAAGGCTGGCGCCGGCGTGGTCGCGCTGGTCCGCGACGCCACCCCCCAGGGCGGGCTCCGCGTGCTCGGCCTGGAGGAGGAGGTCGTGGTCGTCTCCGGCTCGGTGACCGACGCCGAGGTGGTGGGTCGTGCGCTGCGTCAGTACCGGGTGACCCACTGCTTCCACCTGGCCGCCCAGGCGCTGGTGGGCGCCGCCCAGTCCTCGCCCAGCGA
>DATGVT010000475.1:0-1636 GCA_035300005.1 Candidatus Acidiferrales bacterium | reverse complement strand
GCCGCTGACCAGGATCTCGTCGTTGTCGGCCGCCACCTCGGGTGGACCGGTGAACCAACCGTCGGGAAGACGGCCCGTGAACCAGGCCTGGATCTCGTTTTGTGTCGTCATGGATTACATCATTACACAGTAACGCGAGTTGTCAAACGTAGGCACAGCCCTTGAGGTCTCGGGGCGCCCCCGGCACCTCGACCTGGTAGCTGCCGGGGCCGACCGGCACCCGCAGCTCGCCGGCGCCGGCGAGGACGATCTCGAGCTCGCTCCTGGCCGGCGTCGACCCGCTGATCCTGAATGACCCCGTGCCGGCGTCGTAGTGGTAGCTGAACTGGCCCGGCGGCGCCGCCGCCGGCCAGATCCGAGCCAGCAGCTGCTCTCGGTCCGCCAGCAGGCAGCCGGCCTGCGGCGGGGTGCCCGGGGTGGCCGGGCCGTTCTGGTAGGCGCAGCGCTGGTCGCCGGCGCTGCCGAAGATCCCTTCGTAGACACCCCAGGGCCGGTTGTAGCCGCAGTTCTGCTTCCAGACCCAGAACGTGGATCCCAACCGGTGCTGCTCTTGCTCGGCCAGCTGGTTGACGAGCAGCTTCCGGTCCTGGCTGGGGTCATTGCCGAACTCGGACACAAAGAGCGCCGCGCGCAGCAGGCGCGCCTCCCGCTCGGCCCAGACGTAGGACTGGTCGTAGGGCGGATCGGTGCCCGAAGGATGCCCGGTCAGCGCGTCGGGCGTGTAGATGTGGGTGTAGGCGTGGAACGAGAGCACCACGTTCGGGTAGGAGCTGAGGGCGATCGGCAGGTGGGTGGCGAAGTCCGTGATCTCTCTCACCAGGCCGGGCTCGACGAAGACGAGATGGGCGCGGTCGTGGACGCCGAGATCGCGGTGGCCGCAGACCGCCAGGTAGGGCAGCTGGTGCGGGCACGCCAGCGAGTCGGGGGCGCCGGTGATGGCGTCGATCAGGCGCCGGTAGAACGGGTACAGAAGCAGGTCGTCGAAGGTAGGTGGGGGGACCCAGCCCGGCCAGGGCTCGTTGTAGAAGCTGTAGCCGGCCACCGCGCTCTCGTCCCGGAACCGGCGGGCCAGCTCGGCGACCGCCGCGATGTACTGGTCCTGGATGCCGCCGCGGTTGAACCAGAAAGAGGTCTGCGCCTGCCAGAAGGCCAGGTTGACCTCGCGCTGGTTCATGAACTTCTCGGAGGGCAGGAAGTCGGGAAAGGTCGCCCAGGCGGGCGCCCCGTCATAGGCGTCCAGCCCCGGCGCGGCGCCGTTGGGCAGCGGCAGGTGCTGGGGATCGGCGCGGCCGATATAACGCGAGTAGGCGTTGGAGTGCAGGTCGAGGATCACGTAGATCCCCTGCTCGCGGGCCCAGCCCACGACCTGAGCCACTCGGTCCAGGTACTGACCGCTGATCCGGCCGGAATCGGGCTCCAGGAGGCTCCACGAGAGGCCCAGCCGGAGGACATTGAAACCCAGCGCCTTCATCTCGGCGAGGTCGTTGCGGCAGAGCGGCGGGACCCAGATGACGGCCGAGTTGGCCGGGCAGCTGCCGCCCTCGTAGGCGGCGGGGTCGATCGGGAAGAAGGGGGGCGGGGTGAGGACGTTGAGGTCGGTGCCGCTCCAGTAGTCGACCAGCCCCCCGGCGACGAC
>DATGVT010000474.1:0-14554 GCA_035300005.1 Candidatus Acidiferrales bacterium | reverse complement strand
CCGCCTCGACCAGCCCGGCGTCGTGCAGGACCTTCTGGTAGAAGCGCGAGTACAGCAGGTGCAGGATGGCGTGCTCGACGCCGCCCGTGTACTGGTCGACCGGCATCCAGCGGTTGGCCAACTCGGGGTCGAAGGGCTGGGCCGAGTCCTTCGGGCTGCAGTAGCGCAGGAAGTACCAGGAGGAGTCGGTGAAGGTGTCCATGGTGTCGGTCTCGCGGTTGGCCTCGTGCCCGCAGCGAGGGCAATCGACGCGGTACCACTCCGGCTGCTCCGACAGCGGCCGGTAGGCCTCCGGCAGCACCACCGGCAGCTGCTCTTTGGGCACCGGGACGATGCCGCACTCCGGGCAGTGGACGATCGGGATCGGACTGCCCCAGTAGCGCTGGCGGGAGATCAGCCAATCCCGCAGCCGGTACTTGACCGCCCGCCGGCCGATCCCCTGCTTCTCGACCAGGTCGGCGACCGCGTTCCAGCCGGCCTTGCCCTCCAGGCCGTCGAAGGGACCGCTGTTGACCATGGTCCCGTAGCCGACGTAGGCCTCCTCCAGCGACCTCTGAGGGCCGGAGGGCGGGGCGATCACCTCGCGGATGGGGAGCCGGAACCTGCGCGCGAACCCGAAGTCCCGCTGGTCGTGGCCGGGGACGGCCATGATCGCGCCGGTCCCGTAGGTCATGAGCACGTAGTCGGCCACCCAGATCGGGACCTTCTCACCGTTCAGCGGGTTGAGGGCGAAGCCGCCGGTGGGCACGCCGGTCTTCTCGTGCTCGGTGGAGAGCCGCTCGATCTCGGACTCCTTGCGCGCCCGCTCGACGTAGTCCCGCACCGCCTGCCGGTGCTCGGCCGTGGTCACCTTCTCGACCAGGGGATGCTCCGGCGCCAGCACCATGAAGGTGACGCCGAAGAGCGTGTCCGGCCGCGTCGTGTAGATGCGCAGCCGGTCCGGCTGCCCGACCACCTGGAAGTCGACTTCGACGCCCTCGGAGCGGCCGATCCAGTTGGTCTGCATGACGCGGACCTTCGCCGGCCAGTGCTCGAGCAGCTTCAGATCCTCCAGCAGCCGCTCCGCGTAGGCGGTGATCCGGAAGAACCACTGCTCCAGCTCACGCTTCTCGACCTCGGTGTCCTCGTGTCGCCAGCAGCGCCCGTTGATGACCTGCTCGTTGGCCAGCACGGTCCGGTCGACCGGGCACCAGTTGACGGTCGCCCGCGCCCGGTAGGCCAGCCCGAGCTCGAAGAAAAGCAGGAACAGCCATTGGTTCCAGCGGTAGTAGTCGGGCTCGCAGGTGGAGACCTCGCGATCCCAGTCGTAGAGGATGCCGACCATCCGCAGCTGGTTCTTGGCGATGACGATGTTCTCGTTGGTCCACTGGCGCGGGTGGATCCCGCCCCGCTTGATGGCCGCGTTCTCGGCCGGCAGCCCGAAGGCGTCCCAGCCGAAGGGGTGGAGCACCTCGAAGCCCTGCATCCGCTTGAAGCGGGCGATCAGGTCGCCGATGACGTAGTTGCGCAGGTGTCCCACGGTCAGCTCGCCCGAGGGATATGGGTACATGACCAGGTCGAAGAACTTCGGCTTCTCGCTCTCGTCGGACGCGCGCAGGACGCCGCGCTCGGCCCAGGCCTGCTGCCATCTGGGCTCGATCTCCTGCGGCACGTAGCCGCGACGTTCAGCCGGAGTCATGGTGGACTCTCGATTTTAGAGGGGCGAGTTCGTGCCCGAGGATGGCGGCCAGGACCAGCGCCGCACCCACCGCCTGCACCAGGTTGAGGCGCTGTCCGTAGAGCCAGACCGAGAAGAAGAGCGCCCAGGCCGGCTCGCCGGCGAAGATGACCGCGGTTCGGCTGGCCGAGAGGTGGGCCTGGGCCCAGGTCTGGAGGTAGAAGGCGAGGGCGCTGGCCAGGACCCCGGTCACCACGACCGCGAACCAGACGTACGGCGGGGGCGCCGGAAAGCGGCCCCCGGAGGCGGCTCCGAAGACGAGGGCGACGAAGGCCATCTGGACCAGCGCCAGGGACGCCGGCTGGAGGCCGGGTGACCAGCGGGAGAGCAGCACGATGTGGAGCGCGAAGGCGATCGCGCAGGCGAGCGTGAGCAGGTCGCCGACGCCGATCCCACCCGCACCGCCGCCGGCCAGCAGGACGGTGCCGGCCAGCGCCACCAGGACGGCTGCCAGCGTCCGGGCTCCCACGGGCCGCCCGGTGAAGCGCTCGAGCAGGGGGGTGAAGACCACGAAGAGCCCGGTGATCAAACCCGAGTTGCCGGGGCTCGTGTAGTTGAGCCCCAGGGTCTGGAAGAAGTAGCCGGCCGCCAGCAGGGCGCCGACCACGGCGCCCACCCCGAGCTCGCGGCGGCTGGGCAGGCGGCGGATCCAGGGCGCCAGGACCAGCAGCGCGAGTCCGAACCGGATGGCCAGGAACGGCACCGTCGGATACTGTGAGACGGCGTCCTTGACCACCACGAAGGTCCACCCCCAGACCACCGTCACCAGCAGGAGGAGCAGGACGTAGATCAATGCGCCACCTCTTCGCGCCCTGGCGCATGGAGTACATCGGCGGTGAGCCCGAGCCGGGCTGCCTCTTCTGCCGCGCACTGGCCGCGCCGGTGGTCGAGGACCTGGCCAACCTGGTCGTCTGGCGGCCGCCCCG
Source organism: Candidatus Acidiferrales bacterium (assembly GCA_035300005.1). Taxonomy (GTDB): domain Bacteria; phylum Chloroflexota; class Dormibacteria; order Dormibacterales; family Dormibacteraceae; genus DATGVT01. Next base: position 11,911 of record DATGVT010000474.1, on the reverse strand, counting down.
CGCGCTGGTGATGCTGAACCGGTTTCCCTATAACTCGGGCCACGTGATGGTGGCGCCGGCCGCGCATGAGGGCTCGCCCGACCAGCTCGTCGACCGGGACGCCCTCGCCCTCCACCGGGCCCTGGGCCGGACGCTCCAGGTCCTGCGCCGGGAGCTGCGCCCGCAGGGCTTCAACCTGGGCGCCAACCTGGGCCGGACCGCGGGCGCCGGCATCCCCGACCACTACCACCTGCACGTGGTGCCGCGCTGGGAGGGCGACACCAACTTCATGCCGGTGCTGGGCTCGGTCAAGGTGGTCAACGAGCACCTGCTGCGGACCGCGGAGAAGCTGAGGCAGGCGTTCAGCGCCGGTGCCGGAGCCGGCCGCCGACCACGGTCGCCGAAACCCGCGGCCGGGGCCCGCTCCGCTCGACCACGGTCAGGTCGCAGTACCGCCCGGGGCTGAGGGCGCCCAGCTCCCGCTCCAGGCCCGCCGCGTAGGCGGCGTCGAGGGTGTAGGCGCGCAGCGCCGAGCGGCGGTCCAGCGCCAGCTCCGGGTGCCAGCCCACGCGCCGCCGCCAGCCGGTGGCCGCGTCCAGCCCCTTCAGCGGGTCCGCGTCCTCGACCGGGGCGTCGGAGCCGAAGGCCAGCACAGCCCCCGCCTTCTTCAGCGCCCCCCAGGCGTAGGCGCGGCCGCCGACCCGGGACCACTCCCGCTCGGCCAGCGGCCGGTCGCTGACGGCGTGGATCGGCTGCATGGAGGCGATCACCCCCGCGCGCAGGAAGCGGCGCCGGTCGGACGGGTGGACGCACTGCGCGTGCTCGATGCGGGGCCGCCAGCGCGGCCAGGCGCCCTTCAGCGGCTCGAGGGCGTCCAGGGCCCGGCGGACTGCGCCGTCGCCGATCGCGTGCAGGCAGACGTTCAGCTCCGCCGCCGCGCAGGACTCGGCCAGCTCGACCAGCTCCTTTTGGGGCAGCACGGCCACGCCCCTGCCGTCGAGCATCTCGGCCGTGCGGCTCCCCAACGAGCCGTCCAGGAAGGCCTTGACCCCCCACACCCGCAGCCAGGCGTCACCCCAGCCGGAGCGGAGGCCCAGCCGCTCGGCGTGCGCCAGCGCGGCGGCGGGCAGGTTGAACACCACGCGGATCGGCAGCCGGCCGGCGGCGTGCAGGCGCTGCAGAGCGCCGAAGCCACGCACCGTGTCCATGGAGTGGACGCAGGTCAGGCCCAGCCGGGCCAGGCTGCGGAGCACCGCGGCCAGCGCCCGGTCCAGGTCTTCCTCCCCGACGGGCGGTATGACGCGCCGTGTCATCTCGACCGCGCGCTCGCGCAGGATTCCGGTCGGGGAGCCGCGGGCGTCACGGTCGATGAGCCCGCCGGGCGGATCCGGGGTCGAGCGGCGGATGCGCGCGGCCCGCAGCGCCGCCGATGACACCCAGACGGAGTGGCCGTCCTTGCGGGCCAGGTGCACCGGGCGGCCGCCGGCCGCCTCGTCCAGCTGCCTGCGGTTGGGAAAGGCAGGCACGGGCCAGGCGTCGTTGTACCAGCCGCGCCCCACGATCCAGGCGTCCTCGGGCAGCCCCTCGGCGCGGCTCCGGACGCGCTCCAGCGCCGCCTCCAGCGACCTGGTCCCGGTCAGGTCCAGCGCCAGTCGGCGCATGGCCAGGCCCTCCAGGTGCAGGTGGGCGTCGTGGAGGCCAGGCCAGGCCTCGCCCCGGAGTCGCACCACCTCCGCTCCCCGCCCGGCCGCCGCCCGCGCCGACCGCCCGACCGCCAGGATCCGGCCGTCAGGGCCCGCCGCCACCTCCGGCCGGCAGCCAGCGAAGAGAACGGCGCGCGGGGTGATCAAAGGCCGTAGGTCTTGGCGATGATCTCCTTCATGATCTCGTCCGTCCCGGCCCCGATCCGGGCCAGGCGGGCGTCGCGCCAGGCGCGCTCGACCGGGAACTCGCGCATGTACCCGTGCCCGCCCAGGACCTGGATGGCGTCGTCGGCAACCTCGACCGCGACCTGGGTCGCCAGCAGCTTGGCCTGCGTGATCTCGCGCACCGGATACTCACCCTCCCCCCAGCGGCGGGCGGTCTCGTAGACGAACGCCTTGACGCTCGCCACCTTGGTCCCCATGTCGACCAGCCGGTGCCGGATCACCTGGTGCTGCGAGATGGGCTTGCCGAAGGCCTGGCGGTTGCGGGCGTACTCCATCGCGTAGTCCACGATCCGCTCGGCCCCCGCGATGGCGCCGACGGCCGCGATCATGCGCTCGCCCTGCAGCTCCCACATCAGGTCCTTGAAGCCATCGCCGGGCTCCCCGATCAGGTTCCCGGCCGGCACCCGGCAGTCCTCGAAGAGAAGCTCCGCCGTGTCGGAAGAGTGCATGCCCAGCTTCTCCAGTGTCCGCGTCACCGTGAAGCCGGGCGTCCCCTTCTCGACCACGATCAGGTTGTAGCCCTTGTGGCCGCGCTCGCGGTCCGTCTTGGTGACCACCAGGACCCAGTGCGCGCGGGCGCCGTTGGTGATGAAGATCTTGCGGCCGTTGATGACGTACCCGTCGCTAGCCTGGCGGGCGACGGTCTGGATGCCGGCCAGGTCGGAGCCGGCATCAGGTTCGGTCATGGCGATGGCGGCGATCGCGGTGCCCTGGATGGCGGGGACCAGGAAGCGCTGCTTCTGCTCCTCGGTCCCGAACTTGAAGATCGGCGGAGTCGCCATCTCGGACTGGACGTGCACGGCCATCCCCAAGCCGCCCGAGCCGGCGCGGGCCATCTCCTCGGCCAGCACCACGGCGCTGAAGTAGTCGCCGCCCTGGCCGCCGTACTCGGGCGGATAGCGCAGGCCCAGGAAGCCGAGCTCCCCGAAGCGGGCCAGGATCGAGTCCGGGAAGAGGGTCCGCTCCCACTCCTCGAGGTGGGGCTTCACCTCCTTCTCCAGAAAGCGGCGGATGTGCTGCCGCAGCTCCTCGTGGGCGTCGGTGAAGTACATCCGAATCCGATTCTAGGGGTGCGGCCGGAAACCCGGCTGCCAGCTCCGGACGGGCTTTTCGGCCGCAGCCCTCGGGTCGAGCCATCCGGTATCATTCGCGGCCTGGGTTCCCTCATCGGACGCTGACGCGCGCCTCAAGGGAGATGGATTGGGCTCGGTAATCAAGAAGCGGCGCCGGAAGATGCGCAAGCACAAGCATCGGAAGATGCTGAAGAAGACCCGCTGGCAGCGGCGGGCGCACGCTTAGAATGGGCAGGCCATGGGCACCACGCTGATCATCCTGGGCGTAGTCGCGGTCCTGGTCCTGCTCTGGTTCGTGCTCACCTACAACGGTCTGGTCACGGCCCGCAACCAGACCCAGGAGGCGTGGTCGGAGATCGACGTCGAGCTCAAGCGGCGCCACGACCTGATCCCCAACCTGCTGGAGACGGTCAAGGGCTACATGGGCCACGAGTCCTCGGTGCTGACCGCGGTCACCAACGCCCGCGCCAACGCGGTCGCCGCCGGGGCGACCGGCGACCAGGCCAAGATCGGACAGGCCGAGAACATGCTCACCCAGAGCCTGCGCTCGCTGTTCGCGGTCAGCGAGAACTATCCCGACCTGAAGGCGATCGCCGCCTTCCAGAACCTCCAGGAGAACCTGACCGCGACCGAGGACAAGATCGAGTTCTCGCGACGCTTCTACAACGGTAACGCCCGCGACTACAACATCCGCCTGCAGACGCTGCCCACATCGCTGATCGGCGGCATGATGGGCTTCAAGACCTTCGCGTTCTTCGAGGCCGACCAGGCCGACCGCGAAGTGCCCCAGGTCAGCTTCGGCCCCGGCGGCCCTCCGGCGGGCAGCGCCGGCAGCGCCGGCGGTCCGCCGACCCAGCAGACCTCGGGTCCGCCCACCCAGAGCTGAACTAGCAGCAGCTAGGCGACCGCCGCCCAGTCGGCGCGAAAGCGCTCCGCGAAGGCATCCACCGCCCCGGCGTCGTCCGTGGCCAGGTCCAGCTCGTGGTTGACGTCGAGCCCACCCAGCGACCAGTTGGCCGAGCCCAGCACCAGCCGGCGGTCGAAGAGCCCAGCCTTGGCGTGGAGCTTGGCGCCCGCCGGCGCCGGGAACCAGCGCACCCCGACCCCGGCTCGGCTCAGCAGCGAGAACGACTGCCGGTTGTAGTCCTGGCGGGGGTCGAGCAGGATCCGCACGTCGGCGCCCCGCCTGTGGGCGCGCACCAGCTCCGACAGCAGCGTGGGGTCGGTGAAGACGAAGACCTCGGCCCAGACCCGACCTCTCGCGCCCGCCGCGGCCGCCTGCAGCAGCCCCCGGATCTCTTCGCCGGGCGCGGTCTGGGCGACGGGGCCGCCGGCCCTGGCGGCGAGCGGCAGCGGCCGGCCCCCGGCGAGGCTCCAGTCCTGCTCGAAGATGGCCAGCACCCTGGCCACGACGGGCGGCGCTCGCGACTCCAGCGCGTAGTCGTGATTGCGGTGGCTGTTCCGGCCCCAGTTCATGCCGCCGGCGAGGACGGTCTGGTCGGCGATCAGGAGCTTGACGTGGTCGATCTGGTGGCGGCGGTCGTCCACCGGGTAGGTCCGGACCGGCACTCCCGCGGCCTGCAGCCGGCCCGCTGTGCGCCGACTCTCGGCCACGGTCGGGTCGACGATGACGCGCACGTCCAGGCCGCGCTCTCGCGCCGCCGCTAGCTGGGAGGACAGCTGAGGCAGGTCGAACTCGTACATCTCGACCAACAGCAGCCGCCGGGCGTCCGCCAGCAGGCGGCCGACCTCTTGGAAGATGGCCGCGTCGGCCCAGAGGCCGGCCGCCGACGCCGCCGGCGGTGGAGCGATTGCCGCCCCGCAGGCGGCGAGCAGCACGGCGAAGAGAAGAAGCCGGCGGCGCACGCTGGCAGCCTAGGAAGGTGCCTCCCCGCAGCCAACCCTGCCTGTTAAGGCGAGCCTAGAGCACCTCGACCGGAGTGCCCGCGGCCGCCCCCAGCAGCTGGTCGGCGCGGCCCTGGCGCAGCCCGACCTCCAGGAAGTCCATGCTGCCGCGGTAGAGGAAGGGCCGGCCGGCCGGGGCTTCGCCGTAGGTGGCCGCCCGCTCCCGGATCTCCCATCCGTTGATTCGCACGCCCTCCGCTTCGCGCAGGCTGAGGACCAGGTTCCCGAAGCCGTCGACCCAGAGCACCCGCGACTCCGGCAGCGGCAGCCGGACCAGGTCCGGCAGCGGCCGGCCGAGACGGCCGAGCGCAACGCCGGCGGCCAGGGCTCCGGCCACCGGAGCCAGCACGTCGCGTCCCTCGAAGGTGCGCGAGGCGCCCGCCGGCGCCGAAAGCTCGACCGCCGATTGCAGCGGGGACTCGGCCAGCACCAGCGTGAAGATCCCGTTGTCGGGGCCGACGTAGAAGCGCTTGCCGGCCCGGACGGCGACCCGGCGCCGGTCGCTGCCCACTCCGGGGTCGACCACCGCCAGGTGGACCGACCCGGGTTGGAAGTGCCGGCTCCCGGCCCAGAGGACGAAGGCCCCCGCCACCACGTCGAAGGCGGGCACGTCGTGGGAGACGTCGACCAGCACCGCGCCCGGACAGGCCTCGAGCACGGCGGCCTTCATCGCCGCCACGTAGGGAGAGCCCCAGCCGAAGTCGGTCGTGAGGCTGACCACCGGCGCCCGCGCCGTCCTACCAGTACCTCGTCTCGCGCCAGGGATCTGCGTCGTCGTGATAGCCCCGCTGCTCCCAGAAGCCGAGCCGGTTGCGGGCCATGAACTCCAGGCCGCGCAGCCACTTGGCCGACTTCCAGAAGTACTTCTTGGGCACGAAGAGCCGGAGCGGCCAGCCGTGGTCGGGTGTCAGGTCCTGGTCGTTCCAGCCGTAACAGAGCAGGACGTCCTCGTCGTCGAGGACATCAAGGGGTACGCTGGTCGTGTAGCCGTACTCGCAGTGCGCCATCACGTACCGGGCCTCCGGCTTGGGCGTGACCCGCCGCAGCACCTCCTGGATGGGGACGCCCTGCCAGCGGTCGCCGAGCCGGCTCCAGCCGGTGACGCAGTGGATGTCCGCGACCACCTCCTTCCTCGGCAGCGCTCGCAGCTCGCCGTAGTCAAGCCGCAGCTCCTGCTCGACCTCGCCGAAGACCTTGAAGTTCCACCTCGCCAGGTCCGTTTTGGGCACCGGCCCGAAGTGCAGAAGGGGCCAGCGGTCGGGCGCGGTCAGGGTCTGCCCAGGCGGAATCCGCTTTGGATCCACGCCCTCCGGCAGGCGCTTGCGACCGAGGGAAAAGGCCACGGCCTCGCAGTATAGGAAGGGCGCCGAAACGGCCGGTCCGCGCACGCCGGTCGGGAGGAGGGCCGTCGGTATACTGCCCCCTCAGGCGTGGGGCGATAGCTCAGCTGGGAGAGCGCCTCCCTCGCACGGAGGAGGTCGGCGGTTCGAATCCGCTTCGCTCCACCAACCGCTCAGCGAACGGAAATTGAAGAGAGCCCGAGATCGGCTCGGGCTCTCCTCTGTCCCCGGCTCGGACGGGAGCTAGTGGGTCGGGTGGGTCTGGGCCACCGCGCTGACGCATTTGCCGTGCGCGCCAGGCGGGGTCCGCGGGCAGCTGTGGGCGGCCGCGGAGACGGCGTCGCCGTGGGCGTCGCGGTCGTTCTCTTCGTTCTCGGCCTTGCTGGAGGCCACCGCGCTCACGCACTGGCCGTGGTTGCGGGCTCCGCTGGCCAAAAGCGTGCGAGCCGCGCTGGCCCGGCAGTCGTGGGCGGCAGCCGAGACCGCGTCTCCGTGCGAGTCCTGGCTTTCGGACAGGACGACAGCCCCGGCCAGCGTGCCGCCGGCGGCCAGAGCCAGGAGAGCGCCGGTCGTCGCGATCAACACTCGAATTGCCGACATCCTTGCCTCCATGTGGCGAGACTCAGGGGGTGGAACTGCTCCACCAGACTAGGTAACGCCCGAGGAGGGCAGGGTCGGCAGCCCGCGCGCAGATTCGGAGCCGGGTGAATTGATCAAGAAGCTCCAGAACGCCTCCAGGGAGGGGCTTCCTGCGGCGGGCCGCCGCACCGCCACGACCCAGCGCCGCGTGGATCGCCAGCGCAGCCGCTTCAGGGTTCCGTGCGCCAGCTCGTCGACCACCGCCAGGGTCGGGAGCAGAGCGTAGCCGAGCCCGGCGACCGCCGCGCCTCGGACCGCGTCGAGGTGGCCGAACTCGATCCGAGCACCCCTTTCATAGGCCTGCCCCAGGACCTGCGGCGCGATCTCCTCCATGGCGGTCCCCGGCTCCCAGGCCAGGTAGCGGTGCTGCGCCAGGATCCCCGCGGTGAGCCGCTTGAAGCCATGCAGGGGGTGGCCCGGGTGCGCCACCAGGATGACCTCGTCCTCGACCAGGCGCCCCTGGAGGAGCCGGTGGCCGCGGGGCGCGCCCTCGATCAGGGCGCAGTCCAGGGTCCCGCCGGCCAGCTGCTCGACGACGGCGCGCTTGCTGGCGACCACGACCCGAAATCTGACGCCTGGGTGGAGCTCCGCGAACCGGGCCAGCGGTTGGGGCAGGTAGTGGCTGGCCGCGGTCGGGCTGGCGCCGATCTCGAGCGAGCCGGAGCGCAGGGCGGTGGCGGCATGCGCCATCTCGGCCAGGCCGTCGACGGCGTTCAGGACCGTCCGGCAGGCGACCGCCACCGACCGCCCGGCGTCGGTCAGGTAGACGCGCCTGCCCCGGCGTTCAAGGAGTCTCAGGTCGAGGGCCCGCTCGAAGTTGTGGACCTGCTGGGTGACCGCTCCCTGGGTGAGGAAGAGGGTTCGAGCGGCGCGCGAGATGTGCTCCTGCTCGGCCACCGCCAGGAAGGTCCGGACCTGCTCGAGGGTGAAACCGAGCCTGGGAAGGGCCATTCTATTAGCCTGGCCAATGAGTGTAATGAGATTTCGTCAGGCTTTATCCTGCAATTGTCGGTGGCACGCCAGCGTTGGATGATTCAGGCTTACGCCAGATTGAGCACAAAGGAGGGATCCATATTGAGTGAACTGCACCTTAAGAAAATGGCCGCCGCAGCCCGGCGGCAGCTGGGTCAGGGGATGGTCGAGTACGCCCTGATCCTGGTGCTGGTCTCGATCGTTGTCATCGTCATTCTTCTTACGATGGGCCAGCAGATCCAGAACGTCTTCTCCAACGTCGTCGTCGCCCTCGGCGCCTAGCTCGGAGCTCCTGCCGCCGAACCACAAGTGAACCCAAACGGGAGGGGTGCCGACTCCTCGGTGCTCTAGGAGTGCGCCCCTCCCTTTGTGTCGCCCCTTCCACGGCCTCCGAGCAGCCGCCACACCTGGCGAACGATCTCCAGGTCCTCACGCGCCCTGACGACCAGGGTCCGCGCCGCGGCGCCCCGGCGCGAGACGTCGGCATCCCCCCGGGCCGCCCGGTTGCGCCGGCCGTCGACCGACACGCCCAGGAAGCGGAGTCCCGACGCCGCCCGGGCGCGGACCTCAGGCGCGTTCTCCCCCACGCCGCCCGTGAAGACCAGCGCGTCCAGCCCGCCCAGGGCCGCCGCCATGGCCGCGATCGCGGCCCGCAGGCGGTGTACGTAGACGTCGAGCGCGAGCACTGACGCGGGGTCGCCCGCGGTCGCGGCCGAGAGCACTTGGCGCATGTCCGCGCTTCCGGCCAGGCCGCGCAGCCCGGAGCCGTGCTCCAGGCTGTCCAGGACCTCCGCCGCCGGCAGCCCGCGGCGCTGCTGCAGCCAGAGCAGCAGGCCGGGGTCGACGCTCCCCGAGCGGGTCGCCATCACCAGGCCCTCCAGGGGCGTGAAGCCCATCGTGGTGTCCACCGACCGGCCTCCACGCACTGCCGCCAGGGAAGCCCCCGATCCCAGGTGGCAGGTGACCACCCGGAGGCGGCCGGCGGGCTCGCGCAGCAGCTGCGCCGCCCGGCGGGCCGCGTAGGCGTGGGAGAGGCCGTGGAAGCCAAACCGGCGGACGCCGAAGCGCTCGCGCCAGGCGGCCGGGATGGCGTAGGTGCTGGCGGCCGCCGGCATCCGAGCGTGGAAGGCGGTGTCGAAGCAGGCCACGTGAGGGATCCCCGGCAGCAGCCGCCGCAATCCGGCGATGGCCGCCAGCGCCGCGCCCTGGTGCAGGGGGGCCAGCTCGACCAGCGTCTCCAGGTAGGCGACCACCCCGTCGTCGATCAGGGCGGGGCCCGTGAACCGCGATCCTCCATGCACCACCCGGTGCCCGGCGGCGTCCACCTGGCCGGCTGAGCCGACGAACGCATCCAGCCCTCCCTCCTCGAAGGCGCCGTCCCGGGTCGCCAGCACGCGCTCGGCTTCCAGCGGGCCGCCGCGGCCGAGCAGGCCCAGCTTCAGCGTGCTCGAGCCAGGGTTGACGACCAGGACGCGGAGGTCCTTCAGTGAGGCCAGACCCAGTCCCGGATGGCGGCCGGGTCCTCGCCGTGCTCGCGGGTGTGCCGGCGCGCCTCCAGGCGGGCATCCTCCATGCGCTGCCGGACAGGCGCCGCGCGCGTCCCCAGCCCGGGCACGCGGTCGATCACGTCCATGACCAGGTGGAAGCGGTCCAGGTCGTTGAGCATCACCATGTCGAACGGAGTGGTAGTCGTCCCCTCCTCCTTGTAGCCGCGCACGTGGAGGTTGGCGTGGTTGCGGCGCCGGTAGGTCAGGCGGTGGATCAGCCAGGGGTAGCCGTGGTAGGCGAAGATCACCGGCTTCGAGGTTGTGAAGAGGGCGTCGAACTCCGAGTCGCTGAGGCCGTGGGGGTGCTCGCTGGGCTGCTCCAGCCGCATCAGGTCGACCACGTTGACGAAGCGGACCCTGAGCTCGGGCAGCTCCCTCCGCAGCAGGTCGGCCGCCGCCAGCGCCTCCAGCGTGGGGACGTCCCCGGCGCAGGCCAGGACCACGTCAGGCTCGCCGGCGCCCGGGCTGCTCGCCCACTCCCAGATCCCGATCCCGCGCGCGCTGTGCCGGACGGCATCCTCGGCGGCCAGGAAGTTGAGCGCCGGCTGCTTGCCGGCCACGATCACGTTCACGTAGTGCCGGCTGCGCAAGCAGTGGTCGGCGACCGAGAGCAGGCAGTTGGCGTCTGGCGGCAGGTACACGCGGATCACCTCCGCCTTCTTGTTGACCACGTGGTCGATGAACCCCGGATCCTGGTGTGAGAAGCCGTTGTGGTCCTGGCGCCAGACGTGCGAGGTGAGAAGGTAGTTGAGCGACGCGATCGGCCGCCGCCAGGCGATGTCGCGGGTCGTCTTCAGCCACTTGGCGTGCTGGTTGAACATCGAGTCCACGATGTGGATGAACGCCTCGTAGCAGTTGAAGAGGCCGTGCCGGCCGGTCAGCAGGTAGCCCTCCAGCCAGCCCTGGCAGAGGTGCTCGCTCAACACCTCCATCACGCGCCCGTCCGGCGCCAGGTGGTCGTCGGCCGGCTGGATCGGCTCCAGCCAGGTCCGGCCGGTCGCCTCGAAGACCGGCTGCAGGCGGTTGGACGCGGTCTCGTCGGGACCCATGATCCGGAACCGGTCCGGATTGGCCCGGACCACCTCGCGCAGGAACTGTCCGAGCACCCGGGTCGCCTCGCTGAAGGTGGTGGCCGGCTTCGGCACCGGCACCGCGAACGTCCGGAAGTCGGGTAGGTCGAGGTCGTTCAGAAGGAGCCCGCCGTTGGCGTGCGGGTTGGCGCTCATCCGCCGGGCGCCGGCTGGCGGCAGCGCCGCCAGGTCGGCGACCAGGGTCCCCTGGGCGTCGAAAAGCTCCTGGGGCCGGTAGCTGCGCAGCCAGTCCTCGAGCACGCGCAGGTGGTCTGGATGCTCGGCCAGGTCGGCCACCGGGACCTGGTGCGACCGGAAGGTGCCCTCGACCGGCACCCCGTCGACGACCTTGGGGCCGGTCCAGCCCTTGGGCGAGCGCAGCACGATCGCCGGCCAGCGCGCCCAGCCGGCGCCGGCCGCCGGCCGGCGCCGGGCCTGGGCCTGGATCTCGGCCACCTCGTCGGCCACCTGGTCGAGGGTGGCCGCCATCAGCCGGTGCATCTCCTCCGGCTGGTCGCCCTCGACGAAGTGGGGGCTGTGCCCGTAGCCCTCCAGCAGGCGGCGCAGGTCTGCCTCCGGCAGCCGCGCCAGCAGGGTTGGGTTGGCGATCTTGTAGCCGTTCAGATGCAGGATCGGCACCACGACCCCGTCCTGCGCCGGGTTGAGGAACTTGTTCGAGTGCCAACTGGCGGCCAGGGCTCCGGTCTCCGCCTCGCCATCGCCGACGATGCAGAACACCCAGAGGCTCGGGTTGTCGTAGGCGGCGCCGTAGGCGTGCGCGAGCGCATAGCCGAGCTCCCCGCCCTCGTGGATCGAGCCGGGCGTTTCCGGCGCCACGTGGCTCGGGATGCCGCCCGGAAAGGAGAACTGGCGGAACAACCGGCGCAGGCCCTCGCGGTCGCGGCCGATGTGCGGGTAGACCTCGGAGTAGGTCCCCTCCAGGTAGGCGTTGGCGACCATGCCGGGACCGCCGTGCCCCGGGCCGCAGACGTAGATCGCGTCCAGGTCGCGGGCTTTGATCAGGCGGTTCAGGTGGACGTAGATGAAGTTGAGGCCCGGGGTCGTGCCCCAGTGGCCGAGGAGGCGGGGCTTGACGTGCTGCAGCGCCAGGGGCTCGGAGAGCAGCGGGTTGTCGAGCAGGTAGATCTGCCCCACCGAGAGGTAGTTGGCCGCGCGCCAGTAGGCGTCCATCCGCCGGAGGTCCTCGGCGCCCAGCGGGCCGCCGGCAGCGGCGGCGGGTCCGGAAGCCCGGTCGGCGGTGGTCACGCTGCCGCTGAGCGTAACGCCACTTATTGCCGAGAGTCGTCGCGGACCACGGCGCAGGCGTCCGGCGGCAGCCGCAGCTCACCCGCCTCCAGCCAGACCTCTGGCACCGAGGCCAGCTCCACCCGGCCGGCGGCGGGCAGGGCCACCTCGGCCGGGCCCAGGTTGCAGGCGACGGTCACCGGCGAGCGCCTG
>DATGVT010000473.1:0-3581 GCA_035300005.1 Candidatus Acidiferrales bacterium | reverse complement strand
CGCCGCCCCCTCCGCGGTGACGCACTACGGCAGCGGGCCCCGGCTGGAGCGGCACTGCGTGATCGGCATCTCCCAGTCCGGGTCCTCGCCGGACGTGGTCGCCGTGGTCGCCGACGCCCGCCGCCAGGGCGCCCTCACGGTGGCCCTGACCAACGATCCCGCCTCGGAGCTGGCGCGGCAGGCGCAGCACGTGATCCCGCTGGAGGCCGGCCAGGAGCTGAGCGTCCCCGCCTCCAAGACCTTCCTGGCCACACTGCTGGCCCTGGCTCTGCTCTCCCAGGAGCTCGACCCTGACCCCGAGCTGGAGGCTGGGCTGGGCCGGCTGCCGGGCGCGCTGGAGGCCGCGCTCGAGCTCGAGCCCCGGATCCAGGACCTGGCCGCCGGCCTGGGCACCGAGCACCTGGTCGTGCTCGGCCGCGGCTACCAGCTGGCCACCGCCGGCGAGCTGGCGCTCAAGCTGCTGGAGACGTGCTACCTACCCGCCCAGGCCTACTCGACGGCCGACTTCCGGCATGGGCCGATCGCGGTCGCCGACCCGGGCCTGACCGCGATCCTGCTCCAGTCGGCCGGGCCCTTCCAGGCAGACAACGCCCAGCTGGCGACCGAGCTGGCCGGGCTGGGGGCGCAAGTGGCGGTGCTCGCCGACGGCGCGCCCACCGAGGGCGCGGTCGCCTTCGACTCCGGACTGCCCGAGGCCCTGACCCCGCTGCCGATGGGCCTGGCCGCCCACCTGCTGGCCTGCCACCTGGCCGTGCGTCTGGGCCTGGACCCGGACCGGCCCCGGACGCTGCGCAAGATCACGCAGACCTGGTGAGCGGCCTGCTAGGTCAGCCCGCCTCCTTCTTCTGCTTGTCCAGGTATTCCTGGTAGCGGCGGTAGGCGTCCTGCTTGCGGGCGTCCACGATCTTGGTGTAGCCCTGCAGCGTGTTCAGGTTGGCGTGGCCCAGCACCTCCTGCACCAGGCGCACGTCGCCTCCGGTGACCTCCAGCAGGCTGGTGGCCGCCGTGTGGCGGGCGACGTGCGGGGACCGGAAGGACCAGGCGCCCAGCTCCCTGCGCAGCCGGCGGACGACGTGCCGGGCCCCGGCCGCGGTCAGCCGCCGCCGGCGGTCGTCGCTGATCGAGCGGTCGTAGTTGATGAAGAGGGCCATCGACGCGTCGGCCCTGGCCTCCAGGTAGTCGTCGAGGGCCGCCCGCGCGTCCGCGGTCAGGTAGACCGACCGCTGCTTGGAGCCCTTGCCCGTCACCACCAACCGGTTGCCCTGCCGGGGGATCTCATCGCGGTCGAGCGCCAGCGCCTCCGAGATCCGGCAGCCGGTCGAGATCAAGAATTGCACCAGTGCCCGGTCGCGCTTGTCGAGCGGCGTCCCCGCCGGCAGGCCGGCCAGCAGGCGGGCCAGCTCGTCGGCCGGGATCGGCTTCGGCAGCCGCTGCTCCAGCCGGGGCACGGTGATCCGGTTGCTGAGGTCGCGTTCCATCAGCTCCTCTCGCGCCAGCCAGCGCAGCCAGGATCGGATGGCGACCAGCGCCCGGGCCCGCGAGGCCGGCCCGGGCAGCCTGCCCGCCAGGTGCCGCTGGTAGGCGCGCAGGTCCTCGTGCCTGAGGTCGGCCAGCTGCAGCGAATGGCCGCGGGCGGCGAGGAAGCCAGCCAGGCGGCGGATCTCGGAGCCGTAGGCGCGGACCGTGTTGGGGCTGCGGTTGGCCTCCAGCTGGAGCCAGCCCAGGTATTCGTCGGCGGCGGCCTGCAGATCGATTGCCATGTCGAGGCCGGAAGGAATCATATTCCGGCCTCCATCTGCGACAATGCGGGCCGCATGAGGCGCGTCCTCTTCACTCTCGGGCTCGTCCTGGGGCTGGCCGCCTGCGGCGCGCCTACCTGCGCCGGCCTGGGAGGCGCCACCACTCAGAGCGTGGCCCTGCAGGGGAGCGACGTGCCCAAGGGCCTCCAGAAGTGTCCGGCGACGGGTGACATCAACAGCTACCTCGACCAGCTGAAGAAGAAGGACCCCAGCACCTACCAGTCGACCAATGACCAGTGGCAGAAGGAGAAGAAGGCCGGCGCGACAGCCGGCTACGTCTCCATCTACTCGGACCAGACCGCCGAGTGCGACAGCTTCCTGGGCGGCAAGACGCCGTCGGGCAAGACGCCCCCCAAGATCATGATCAACATCGTCGTCCAGTTCAAAGACGACACCAGCGCGGCCAAGGACTACAAGACGTCCTTCTTCGGCTTCTCGACCTCGGACATGAAGTCGGCGGGCGGCAGCGTGACCGAGGGCAAGAACACCGGCCTCGGCAACAACTCGGCCGTGGGCAGCGTCAACGTGTTCGGGGTCTCCCTCTACTTCGCGGTCTGGCAGAACAAGGCTTTCGAGAGCGCGCTGGTCGACTTCAACATCGCTGACGCCAATTCGAAGAAGGCGACTTCCAGCATCAACGGGCGCATCCACTAGGCCGACTTCGTAGTCCATACGGAATCCATGCGCTTTGACGGCGCGCGCTCACGGATTCCCCACGCCCGCGCCCGTAGCGTGGCCGCTGGATGCAGAGCCCAAAGCGCAGCCTCAGAGACGCCTCGCCAACGGTGCGGGCGGACAGGTATCGGCAGGCGGCCCCCCAGCTGGCGGCTATGCCTTCTTGAGGATTACGCTGAACTCGATCCTGGCCTGCGAGGAGGGGGTCACGAAGGGCGCCTGCGGAGGCTGAACCCCGAAGTCGCGCATGTCGATGGTGGTGGAGCCGGCCAGGCTGACCTGGGAGCCCTGGATCTGGCCCTGGATGTCGAATTCGACTTGCCGTTTCACCCCGTGGATGGTGAGAGACCCATTGACCTTGGCCGCGGTTTCGCCGGCGGGCAAAGCAAGATCCGCTGCGGTGAAGGTGGCGTTCGGATACCGGCTCACCTCGAGGGACCGCTGAACCAGACCGTCACGCTGGGTCACGTTGTGGCCGGCGACCTGGTCAACGCTCTGGAGCCCGGCCAGCCCGACCGTGAAGCTGATTCCGGTCGCCTTCAAGTCGGAGCCCGCCTCCTGGAGGGTGAAGCCACCCTGGACGTCAGTGGTCCGGGCCACCGCCTCGTGCGGAGAGGTCTGGTCCACGAACTGCTCCGAGACGCGGTAGCCGGCCTGCGAGCCGGCGGCCACCGTCCACCTCCCGGCCAGCGTCCCCGGCGTCGCGGCGGCCGCGCCCGCCGAGGGCGTGACCAGGGTCAGCGGAGGTGGGGCGGTCCGCAGGCCGGAGAAGTAGTAGAGGTAGGCGGCGCCCGCGGCGCCCGCCAGGAGGACCGCGGCCACGCCCGCGACCACCAGCAGCCGGCGCCTCACGAGGCCTGCACGTAGAAGTCGTAGGTCGCGGTCTTGCCTCCGCCGGCGGCGTCCTGAACCGACAGCAGGAGGGCCGGCTGGTAGATGGAATCGCCGGCGTTGCCGGCTTCGCCGGGGAAGAAGAGCTGGGTCGTCAGCTGCTGGCCACCGGGCGCCTGGACCTTGACGTGGATGTGTCGCGTCCGCCCCGGGTAGAGGCCGGGGATGACGGTCTCCAGGTGGTAGCCACCGGCGGCGTCGGCGAGCTGGTGGCCG
>DATGVT010000472.1:0-4790 GCA_035300005.1 Candidatus Acidiferrales bacterium | reverse complement strand
GCCAGGTTGGCCGGATTGCCGGCATACGTGAGCTTGTCGAGGACAGTGACCTCAACCTCTGGCTGTGTCCTCCGAAGGTGGCGCACGAAGTGGGAGCCGATGAAGCCAGCACCCCCGGCGATCAGGAGCCGCTTGAACTTGCGCTCGCTCACTTAATGGGAGGCCCCGCCGTCCAGTCGTAGCCGATGGCGGGGTCGTCGTGGGGCAGGCGGCCTTCGTCCTCAGGGTCGTAGACGCTGCTGGTCACGTAGAAGAGATGGGTCGCCTGCAGCGCGCGGCAGCCGTGGGCGACGCCGGGCGGGATCCTGACGCAGCGAGCTCCGTAGCCGTCGCCCAGCATCATCTCCATCAGCCGGCCCCTGGTCGGCGAGCCCTCGCGAAGGTCGTAGAGAGCCACCTTCAGCGCCCCCACCGCGTACCACCAGTCGGTCTGCTTCTGGTGGACGTGCCAGGCCTTGGCGGTGCCCGCGTGCATGTAGGAGTGGCTGAGCTGGCCGAAGCGCCCGAAGAAGCCGTCCGTCTCGCGGATCACCTCGCGGAAAAAGCCCCGCTCGTCGGGGTGGGTCTCCAGCTCCTTGACCTCGACGCCTTCGATGGCCGGCCCCGTCACCACCTCAGCCCTGGTTGGCGCCGTGCGCCCGGACGAAGTCGTTGACCTCGTAGTAGGCCTCGATCGACTCCCCGGCGTCGCCCCAGAAGCCCTCCAGCACGTCGTACTCCATGGTGCCCTGCTCGACGTACCAGTTGTTGACGTCGGTGATCTCGAGCTCGTTCCGCTGCGACGGGGTGAGCCCTCGAACCACCTCGAAGACCGACTCGTCGTAGAAGTACACGCCGGTCACCGCATAGTCGCTGGGCGGATCGGCCGGCTTTTCCACGATCTTCACCAGGCGCTTCCCGCCGTCGAAGCTGGGCACGCCCAGGTGCTGCAGGTGGCGGCGGTCGGACTCCCGCGCCAGCAGCACCCGGGCGCCGTTGCGCTGCTCCCGGTAGCGGTCCACGGCGGACCGGATCGTGCGCTCGAAGACGTTGTCCGCCAGCATCACCACCACCCGCTGGCCGCCGACGAAGCGCTCCGCCAGGCCGAGCGCGTGCGCGATGCCGGACGCGCTTTCCTGGTAGGCGTACTGGAGGCGGTCGACTCCGAGCTCGTGGCCGTCGCCGAGCAGGGGCAGGAAGGCGCCGGCGTGGGGACCACCGGTCACCAGCATCACCTCGGTGACGCCGGCCCTGACCAGGGCCTCGATCGCGTAGCTGATCATGGGCCGGTTGTAGATCGGCAGCAGGTGCTTGTTGGTGATGCGGGTCAGGGGATGGAGCCGGCTGCCTGTGCCGCCGGCCAGGACTACGCCCTTCACAGTCGCGCCGGATTGTAGCGAGGGGGTATCTTCGCGGCCATGTCCGAGCAGACCGCCGCGACCCGCTACTCACCAGACGGCCGCTGGTGGTGGGACGGAACAGAGTGGCGGCCGGCTCTCTCGCCGGACGGGCTCTGGCGCTGGGACGGCGAGCGCTGGGTGCCCGCCCAGGCGCCCCCCGTGGTCACGCCGGCGCGGGGAGGCGGCGGGGCGGCCGGCCTCACGCTCGGCATCCTGGGCGGCTGCGCCGTGCTCCTCGCGCTGGTGGCGATCGTGGTGGTGGTGCTGATGCTGACCATGGGCGGCCAGATTCAGAACGTCTTCTCCAACGTGACGGTGGCCCTGCAGTCGCCTTGATCTAGTCCCGGATTCGCCAGAACGCCACAAGCTCTTGTGGCAAACTGCGCCCGTGCCGCGACCCGAGGCCTGGCCGAGGACCATCCTGCACGTCGACCTGGACGCCTTCTACACGTCCGTGCACCAGCGCGACGAAGCCTCGCTCCGCGGCCGCCCCGTGGCCGTGGCCGGCCGCTCGCGGCGCTCGGTGGTGATGGGCGCCTCCTACGAGGCGCGCGCCTACGGCGTGCGCTCGGCGATGCCCCTCCACGAAGCCCTTCTGCTCTGTCCCGACCTGGCGGTGGTGCCGCCCGACCACGCCCGCTACCGCGAGGCCAGCCGGCAGGTCCACGCCGTCTTCCGCCGTTTCACCGCCCCCGAGAAGATCGAGGCGGTCTCCCTCGACGAGGCCTACCTGGACGTGACCGCCCGCACCCGGCACGGCACCTCGACCGCGGACGAGGTGGCGCGCCGGATCAAGTACATGGTCCACACGGAGGCCGGCCTGACCTGCAGCGTCGGCGGCGCCACCAGCAAGCTGCTGGCCAAGGTCGCCAGCGGCAGCCGGAAGCCCGACGGCCTGGTCCTGGTGCCTCCCGGCACCGAGGCCGACTTTCTGGCCCCCCTGCCGATCGGCGTCATCCCCGGCCTGGGCCCCAAGACCGAGGAGCGGATCCGGGCCATGGGCATCCGGACCGTCGGCGAGCTGGCCGGCTACGACACCCAGCGGCTGCTGCAGCTGCTGGGCACCGGCGGCGCCGTCCTGCAGCGCCTGGCCCAGGGCCGCGACCGGGCCCCGGTCGACGGCAGCCGGCCGGCCAAGACGATCAGCGCCGAGACCACCTTCGAGTACGACGTCGGCGACCGGGACGAGCTGGAGAAGGCCCTCTACGACCTCACCCAGCGCGTCACCGAGCGCCTCAAGACCGAGGGCGTGCGGGCGCGGACGGTGTACGTGAAGCTCAAGCTGCCCGACTTCAGGCTGGTGAGCCGCCAGGTGAGCCGGACGAGCCCGACCGACGACGTCGAGGCGATCTTCCGGGCCGCCCGCTCCGCCCTCCAGAAGTCGCACCTGGAGTCGCGGCCGGTGCGGCTGATCGGGGTTGGCCTCTCCGGCCTCGTCCACCCGCAGCCCGACCTCCAGCTGACTCTCTTCGAATAGCCGGCCGCGGCAGCTGGGCAAGTACGTCGCCCACCGTTCGCCAGGCCAGCCGCTCCTCGGCCCTGGCCATCAGCTCCCGGAACACGGCGGCCGTGGCGCGCGCGTCGCTGAGCGCCGCGTGGGCCGGCCTGAGGTCGACGCCGAGCGCCTCCACCAGCGCGGCCAGCCCAGGGGTCTGCCCGGCCGGCATCTCGAGCACCAGGCGGGCCAGCGCTGAGGTGTCGATGATCGGGTGGTCCAGCGGGCGCTTCAGGCCCCGTCCCACCAGCCAGGTGTCGAAGGCGTCGTGGCTGTGCTCGACCAGGACCGCACCCCGCGCGAAGCTCAGGAAGGCCCAGCGGGCGTCGGCAAAGTCAGGGGCGCCGATCAGCATCGCGCGGTCGATCTGGTGGCGCCGGCGGGCGTAGGGGTTGATGGGCGCCCGGCAGTCGACCAGGGTGTCGAAGAAGGCCAGCGGTCCGCTCAGCCGGAAGCGCTCGGCGCCGATCTCGAGGACCAGGAAGGGGGCGTTGCCGGTGGTCTCGATGTCGATGGCGACGAACTCGGCTTCCGCCAGCGGGGTGCCCGGGCCGACGTCCGGCGAGTCGACCGCGATCTCTTTCCACGGCTCCGGCTGCTGGGCGCCCCGCGGCTTCAGGCGGACGTTCAATAGGCGTTCTTGGATGTGAAGACCCGGAAGAGGGTGATCAGGATGATCTTGAGGTCGAAGGCCAGGCTCCAGTTCTCAATGTAGTAGAGGTCGTAGATCAGGCGCTCCTCGACCGGCGTGCTGCCCCTGAGGTCGTTGACCTGGGCCCAGCCGGAGAGGCCCGGCTGCACCCGATGGCGTTCGCCGTAGTGGCCGAGCCGGCCTCCGAACTCCTGCACGAACACCGGGCGCTCCGGCCGCGGCCCGACCAGGCTCATGTCGCCGACCAGGATGTTCCAGAGCTGGGGCAGCTCGTCCAGGCTGAGCCGGCGGAGCACGCGGCCCAGCGGCGTGCGCCGGGTGTCGCCGGCGGCCGCCCAGACCGGCCCCGAACCCTCCTCGGCGTCGGCGCGCATGCTTCGGAACTTGTGCATCCGGAAGCTGCGCTCGCCCTTCCCTACCCGCTCCTGGTGCAGCAGCACCGGCCCCGGCGAGGTCAGGCGGACCAGCAGGGCGACCGCCGCCAACAGCGGCGACAGCACGACCAGGCCGGTCGCGGCCACGGCCATGTCGAAGGCCCTCTTCAGGGCCGCGTTGGTCCCGTCCAGATCCAGGCCGCGCCGGTACTGGAGGAGCGGGATCCCGTCCAGCTGGTCGGCGGTGACCCGGGTCGTCATCAGCTCCAGCATGCTGGGCACGATGCGGACGTCCTTGCCGGCGTCGCGGACGGTCTCCACCAGCTGGAGGACGCGGTCGGGCGCCGCCTCGGGCAGGGCCAGGAAGACGACGTCCACCGGCCGCCCCCGCACCAGGTTTGCCAGGTCGCTGGTGGCGCCGACCACGGTCACCCCGCCGAATTCGCTGCCCTTGTGGAGCCCGTCCGCGACCACCCCGACCAGGCGGTAGCCGTAGTCGGGAAACATGCGGATGCGCTGGATCAGGAGGTCGGCTGCGGCGCCCGAGCCGACGACCAGGGCGCTGTCGGTGCCCAGGCCGCGCGCCCGCCGGCGGGCCTCCAGCCGGCGCAGCCCGTAGCGGGCCAGCGAGATCACGACCGTCGCCGCCGCCAGCCAGTAGACGAAGGTCAGGCGCGAGTAGGGGAAGTTCCCGGGCTTGAGGCCGATCAGCGCGAACACCACCAGGCCGGTCACCGCCATGGCGCCCAGCACCGAGAAGAGCTCGTCGATGAACTCCACGCCCCGCCGGCGCCGGTAGACGCCCATGGTCGCGAACACCGACACCACGCAGAGCGCCGCCACCGGCGCGGCCGCCGCGTAGCGGCTGAGGTCCGGCGGCTCGCCGCCCG
>DATGVT010000471.1:0-3936 GCA_035300005.1 Candidatus Acidiferrales bacterium | reverse complement strand
CACGTTGACGTCGACCGCGGCCGGGTCCAGGCTCACCGCGACCACGGCCAGCGGATGCCGGCCCCGCTCGAGCGCGCCCAGGTAGCACTCCTCCAGGGCGTAGCCGAGGGCGCGGGAGGCCACCGGCCGGCGGTTTACGGCCAGCAGGATCCCGTCCCGCGAGCCCCGCGACAGCCGCGGCTGCGAGGTCAGCCCTTCCACGCGGACGGAGTCGGCAGCCCAGTCCAGCGCCAGCATCTCGGCGGCGACCGCCTGTCCGTGGACGGCGGCCAGCGCCCGCCGGCGGTCGCCTCCCCCGGGCGCCTGCAGGGCCGCCCGGCCGTCGATGCGAACCTCGAAGCGCACCTCCGGGTAGAGCTGGGCGTAGTGGGAGGCGACCCGCAGGCAGGCCGCCGTCTCGGTGGCGTCGGACTTCAGGAAGCGCAGGCGGGCGGGCACGTTGGCGAAGAGCTCGCGGACCTCGACCACGGTCCCCGGCGCCGAGGCCGCCGCCCCCTCCTCCAGCACCCGGCCGGCCCGGACCCGGAGCCTTGCCCCCGACGACGTGCAGAGGACGTCCGCCACCGCGGCCACGCTGGCCAGGGCCTCGCCCCGGAAGCCGAGGCTGGCGATGGCCTCCAGGTCCGTGAGGGACTCGACCTTGCTGGTCGCGTGGCGGGTGAAGGCGAGCCTCAGCTCGCCGGCGGGCACGCCGGAGCCGTCGTCGGCGACCCGGATCAGGTTGCGCCCCGCCCCCCGGATGTCGATCGAGACCCGGCGGGCGCCGGCGTCGAGCCCGTTCTCGACCAGCTCCTTCACGACCGAGGCCGGCCGTTCCACCACCTCGCCGGCGGCGATGGCGTCGGCCACCTCGGGCCGCAGCAGGTGAATTGTCACCGGCTCGGCTCCCCAAGCCGTGAGCGCAGCTCGTAGAGCTTCTGAAGCGCCTCCAGAGGGCTGAGCCGGTCCAGCTCCAGGCTCTCCAGCTCCTTGCGAACGGGGTCCGGCGCCAGCTCGATGGGCAGCCCCAGCTGGTGCTCGGGAGGCTCCAGGGGCCGCTGTCGCTCCAGCTCGGCCAGGACCTGCCGGGCGCGGGCCAGCACCTGGATGGGCAGGCCCGCCAGCGCGGCCACGTGGATGCCGTACGAGCGGTCGGCACCGCCCGGGACCACGCGGTGCAGGAAGCGCACGCTGTCGCCCTCCTCCAGCACCTCCACCCGCTGGTTGCGCACCCGCGGCAGGCGCTCCGCGAGCGCGGTCAGCTCGTGGTAGTGGGTGGCGAAGAGCGTGCGGCAGCCGAGGCGGGGGGCGTCGTGGATGTACTCGACCACCGCCTGGGCGATGGAGACCCCGTCGTAGGTCGAGGTCCCCCTCCCCACCTCGTCCAGGATCACCAGCGAGGCCCGGGTGGCGTGGTTCAGGATGCTGGCCGTCTCGGTCATCTCGACCATGAAGGTCGACATGCCCGCGGCCAGGTCGTCGCGGGCGCCGACGCGCGTGAAGACGCGGTCGGCCAGGCCGACGGACGCCTCCGCCGCGGGGACGAAGCTCCCGCACTGAGCCAGCAGGACGATCAGCGCCGCCTGGCGCAGGAAGGTCGACTTGCCGGCCATGTTGGGCCCGGTCAGCACCACGACCTGCTCGCGGGCGGGGTCCAGCTCGAGGTCGTTGGGGACGAAGGTACCCGCGGGCAGCGCGCCCTCCACCAGCGGATGGCGGCCGGCCCGGATCAGCAAGCTGAGCCCGGCGTTGACCTCGGGCCGGGTCCAGCCCAGGCCGCCGGCCGCCGCCGCCAGGCTGCGCAGGGCGTCCACCTCGCCGGCCGCCTGCGCGCAGCGGTGCAGGCCGGCCGCCGCGGCGGCCACCCGGTCGTGGAGCGAGCGCAGCACCTCCAGCTCCCGGGCCGCCTGCTGCTGCTGGGCGCCCAGCACGACGGCTTCCCTCTCCTTGAGCTCGGGGGTGATGTAACGTTCGCCGCCGGTCAGGGTCTGCTTGCGGAGGTAGTCGGCCGGGACCGCCCCCTGCTGGGCGTGGCCGACCTCGATGTAGTAGCCGAAGACGCGGTTGAAGCCGACCTTCAGCGAGCGGATTCCGGTGCGCTCCCGCTCCCGCGCCTCCAGGCCGTCGATCCACTCCCGCGCCGAGCGCGACGCCTCCCGGATCCGGTCCAGATCGGGGTCGTAGCCGGCCCGGATGGCGCCGCCGTCGCGGGTGGTCGGGGGCGGATCCTCGACCAGCGCGCGCGCCAGCTCGCCCGCCAGCTCGGGATCGCCCTGGACCCGGCCGGCCAGCTCCCGGAGGGCGAGGGCGGAGACGCCGGCCAGGGCCTGGGCCACCGCGGGCACCGCCTCCAGCGAGCGCCGGAGCGCGACCAGCTCGCGCGGGGTGGACAGCCGCTGGGCCGCGCGCGAGGTGAGCCGCTCGAGGTCCCCCACCCCCTTCAGAGCCTGGCCCAGGGCGTGCCTCCGATCGTCGCCCGCCACCAGCTCGGCCACGCCCCCCAGGCGGAGCTCGATCGCCTCCACGTCCCGCAGCGGCGCGCCCAGCCAGGCCCGCAGCCGGCGGGCGCCGATCGGGGTCTGGCTGCGGTCGAGCAGGTTCAGGACCGCCGGCAGCTCCAGGTTGCGGACCGTCGCCGGGTCGAGCTGCATGGTCGCCTCGGGCGAGTAGCTGCGGACGCTGAAGAGACCGGGCTCGAGGCGCACCTGGTTGCGCTCCAGGTACTCCAGGACCACGCCCGCCGCGCCCACCGCCAGGGGAGCCGCCTCGGCCCCGATCGACGCCTCGAAGGCGATCCCGAGCAGGTCGCGCAGCCGGCGCCGGCCGCGGTCGGGCTCGAAGCGGAAGGCCTCGACCGCGGGCGGCTCCAGCAGCTCGGCCGGCTGCAGGCGCTCGAGCTCGGCGGCCAGCCGGGTGGCCGGCAGCTGGCAGAGCAGGAGCTCGCCGGTCGAGATGTCGCAGGCCGCCAGCCCCGACTCTTCCCCGTGGGTCCAGGCCGCCACCAGGTAGTTCGGCCGGCCGGGTTCCAGGTAGGCCTCCTCGAGCACTGTGCCCGGCGTAAGGACGCGCGTGACCTCACGCCGCACGACGGCCTTGCCGCTGGGTGCCTCCACCTGGTCGCAGATCACGACCTTGCGGCCGGCGCGCAGCAGCTTGCCCACGTAGCCCTGCCATGAGTGGTGCGGCACGCCGCACATGGGCGCTCGGCCCGACCGGCCGAGGGGTCGCGAGGTCAGCTGGACGCCCAGGATGGGCGCCGCCTCCTGCGCGTCCTCGAAGAAGATCTCGAAGAAGTCGCCCAGGCGGAAGAGCAGGATCGCGTCCGGGTGCTGGGCCTTGGCCTGCCGGTACTGACGAAGTACCGGCGTGTCCGTCAAGCGACCAAGGGTCCGGCGAGCTGGCCGGCGGAAGCCTCCTCGACCTGGACTTCAACCATCTCGCCCGGAGCGCTCCGAGCGCGCTTGATCACCACGCGCTTGCCCTGCCGGTTGCGGCCGTAGGGCCGGCCGAGCTCGTCCACACCTTCGACCAGTACCGTAACGCGCCGGCCCAGCCAGCGGGCGGTCTTCCGGGCCGCGATGCCCCTCTGGAGCTGCAGCAGCTCGTTCAGCCGCCGGCGCTTCTCCGCGGGCGGCACGTCGTCCTCCATCTTCGCCGCGGCGTAGGTGCCCGGCCGCGGCGAGTACATGGCCAGGTGGACGACGTCGAACTCCACCTGCTCCAGCAGCCGCCGCGTGCTCTGGAAGCGCTCCTCGGTCTCGCCTGGAAAGCCGACGATGACGTCGGTGGCGAGGCCGATCTCCGGCATCAGCTGCCGGGCGCGCTCGACGATGGCCAGGTAGTGGCGCACCTGGTAGCCCCGCGCCATCCGCTTCAGGATCCAGTCGTCGCCCGACTGCACCGGCAGTTGGAGCTCGTGGCAGATGACCTGGCTCCGGCTCATCACCTCCAGCAGCT
>DATGVT010000470.1:0-10526 GCA_035300005.1 Candidatus Acidiferrales bacterium | reverse complement strand
TCTCCATCACGGCGTAGTCGACCACGGTCACCGGCAGCCGGTTGTAGAGGCGGGCGGCCTCCGGCTCGTCGCCCCGGGCCCGGGCGGCTACCACCCGCTCCAGGGCTCGGGCCTGGCGGGGCGCGAAGCGCCGCAGCTCCTCCATGAAGACCGCCGCCCCCCAGCAGAACATGGCCAGGTTCCAGTAGTGGCCGCCCTGCCGCAGATAGCGCCGCGCCCGCTCGGCGTCGGGCTTCTCCACGAACCGCTCCACCTGGAGGGCGCCGCCCGCGACCCGGCGGCGGGCAGCGATGTAGCCGTAGCCGGTGGCCGGGTAGGTGGGCTTGAGCCCGATGGTGACCAGCGCCTGGTGCCGGGTGGCGGCCGTCACCGCCGCCCGGATGGCCCGGCGGAACTGCGCCGTCCCGCGCACCACGTGGTCGGCCGGCAGCGAGACCATGACCGCTTCCGGGTCGCGCTGCAGGAGGGTGAGCGCCGCCAGGCCGAGCGCGTTGGCGGTGCCGCGCGCGGTCGGCTCCAGGATCAGCTGCCCCTCCTGCAGCTCGGGCAGCACCCGCCGCACCACCTCCAGCTGGCTCGCCTCGGTGAGGACGAAGACGTCGGCAGCCAGCGGGCGCACCCGCTCGTAGGCCTCGCGCAGCAGCGCGTCGCCGCCGGTCAGCGGCAGCACATGCTTCGGCCGCGACCGCCGGGACCGGGGCCAGAGCCGCGTCCCCGCCCCGCCGGCCGGGATGACCGCGTAAGGCCTCAGACCTTGAGTTCCTCGGCCAGCTCGGTCGCCCTCGCGGTCGCCTCCCAGGGCAGGTCGAGGTCGGGCCGGCCGAAGTGGCCGTAGCAGGCCGTGGCGCGGAACAGCGGCCGGCGCAGATTCAGCTCCTTGATGATGCCCAGCGGGCTGAGGTCGAAGAGCCTCTGGACGGCCTTCTCGATCTCGGCGTCCGGGACCTTGCCGGTACCGCCGGTGTCGACCCGGATCGCGACCGGCTTGACGACCCCGATGGCATATGCGAGCTGGACCTCGCAGCGGGTGGCGAGCCCGGCCGCGACCACGTTCTTGGCCACGTAGCGGGCG
This sequence comes from Candidatus Acidiferrales bacterium, assembly GCA_035300005.1. Lineage (GTDB taxonomy): Bacteria > Chloroflexota > Dormibacteria > Dormibacterales > Dormibacteraceae > DATGVT01. The sequence goes on along the minus strand of DATGVT010000470.1, from coordinate 9,454 downwards.
CCGTAGGCGCCGGCCCGATCAACCTTGGTCGGGTCCTTGCCCGAGAAGCAGCCGCCACCGTGGCGGGCGTAGCCGCCGTAGGTGTCGACCATGATCTTGCGGCCGGTGAGACCGGCGTCGGCCACCGGCCCGCCGATCACGAAGCGGCCGGTCGGGTTGATGAAGTGGCGCACGCCGTCCTGGCGCAGCTCGGCGGGCAGGACGGGGTCGACCACCTGCTCCACCACGTCCGCGCGGAGCTGCTCGCTGTCAACCTCGTCGTGATGCTGGGCGGAGACGACCAGGTTGTCGACGCGCAGCGGCCGGCCCTCGGGGCCGTACTCGACGGTGACCTGGACCTTGCCGTCGGGGCGCAGGTAAGGCAGCGTCTTGTTGCGGCGGACCTCGGCCAGCCGCCGGGCCAGGCGGTGGGCGAGGCTGATGGGAAGGGGCATCAGCTCCGGCGTCTCGTCGCAGGCGAAGCCGAACATCATCCCCGAGTCGCCGGCGCCACCCACGTCGACGCCCTGCGCGATGTCGGGCGACTGCTCGTCGATGCTGAGCAGCACGCCGCAGGTCTCGGCGTCGAAGCCGTACTTGGCACGCGTGTAGCCGACCTCACGGATGGTCTGCCGGATGATCCTGGGGATGTCCACGTAGCAGTCGGTCGTGATCTCCCCCACCACCAGCACCAGGCCGGTGGTGACGGCCGTCTCGCAGGCCACCCGGGCCAACGGGTCCTTGGCCAGGATGGCGTCGAGGACGGCGTCCGAGATCTGGTCGGCGAGCTTGTCGGGGTGGCCTTCGGTGACCGACTCCGAGGTGAAGAGAGACCGCCCCTGGCGGGGCTGGTCGACCTTGGCGGGCATCGATGTCCTCCTCTGAATCCGCCCCGCGCCGGCAAGGCCGCCTGGATTGAAGGCGGCCCCAGGCGCCAGGGTGGTTGCCTCTTGGGACCTGGATAGGTTACCGCGGCCGCGGCCGGCCGCAGCTCAGCCGGCGGCCAGGTTCAGGTAGTGGACGCCCGAGTGCCGGAAGAGCTTCGACCCCCTCTGCTCGAGCAGCTCCGAGGTCGCCCGGCGCGAGGTCTCGATCAGCTCCAGGATGTGCTCCCGCCGCATCTCCCAGATCGCCCGTGAGCTGGTCACCGGGCAGAGAACCACGATCCGGGCCCGGTCCTTGAGGCGCTCGTAGTCGCTCAGCATCTGGTGGTGGAGGCTGAGCTGGAGGGTGCGCGCGATCAGCTCCGGGTAGGTGGCGGGCGGGTCGTCGCGCTCGCCGCCCGCCATCAGGGAGACCGCCAGGACGTCACGGTCGCCCTCGTTGACCGCCACCGACATCGGGGTGTTGTCGACGATCCCGCCGTCCAGGTAGGTCCGGCCGCCGATGTCCACCGCCGGGAAGACGCCCGGGATGGCGGTCGAAGCCCGCAGCGCGGGCGCCAGGAGGCCGGAGCTGAACACGAACGGCTGGCCCGAGCCGACGTCGGTGGCGACCACGCGGAGGGGAATCCGCATCTGCTCGAACGAGTTGCGGCCGGTCATGGCCTCGACCCGGTCGATCAACCGCTCGATGTTGGTGCCCGGCATCACGCTCAGCTCGCCCCGCAGGCGCGAGAGCATCAGGCTCAGGGGATGGACCCGGAAGACGTTCAGCGCCAGGTCGGAGAGCCAGACCTGCTCCAGCATCTGGGCTCCGGCCAGTGACGGGTAGGCGCAGATCGAGGCTCCGTTGAGGGCGCCGACGCTGGTCCCCACCACCCGGACCGGCGGGTCAACCTTGGCTTCGAAGAGGGCCAGCAGGACTCCGACCTGAGCCGCGCCGCGCGCGCCGCCCCCGCCGAGCACCCACGTCCGCTTTGCGGTCAGTGGCCCGTACCGCCCGGCCAAGCCGCGTCCGGCGTGCCAGGCCGCCGGGCGCCCTTCGGGCGCTGATGCCTGCGTCTGAGGGCCTGGCGCGCCTCGTCACCCATCTTGCCGATGGGCTCCTCGTTGCGCCACCCCATCCTTGACACCGACGACCTGGAACGCCGGCCTACGGGCCTTCGGCCCGCGCGCCCGTCCGGCCGGTACAGGCCACTACGTTCCCTCTTCCCAGGAGCTCAGGTAGCGCTTCTGCTCATCGGTCAGGGTGTCGATCTCGACCTGCATGGCGTTCAGCTTCAGGCGGGCGACCTCGGCGTCGATGTCGGCGGGCACGTCGTAGACGCGCGCCTCCAGCTGTCCTCGATTCCGGGCCAGGAACTCGGCGCAGAGCGCCTGGTTGGCGAAGCTCATGTCCATCACCGCGGCCGGGTGGCCCTCGGCCGCGGCCAGGTTGATCAGGCGCCCCTCGCCGAGCACGAACAGCCGGCGGCCGTCGCCCAGGCGGTACTCCTGCACGAACGGGCGCACCTGGCGGACGGAGCCGGCCAGGTCGTCCAGCGCCTTCAGGTTGATCTCGGAGTTGAAGTGCCCAGAGTTGGCCAGGATGGCGCCGTCCTTCATGCCCTCGAAGTGCGGGCGGTCGAGGACGTTGACGTCGCCGGTGACGGTCACGAAGATGTCGCCCTGCCGGGCGGCCTCGGCCATGGGCAGGACGCGGAAGCCGTCCATCACCGCCTCCAGGGCCCGCAGGGGGTCCACCTCGGTTACGACCACGTCGGCGCCGTGCCCCTTGGCCCGGCTGGCCAGGCCGCGGCCGACCCAGCCGTAGCCCGCGATCACGAAGGTCTTGCCGGCCAGCAGGACGTTGGTGGCCCGCACGATGCCGTCGATGGTGCTCTGCCCGGTGCCGTACCGGTTGTCGAACATGTGCTTCGTGTCGGCCTCGTTGACGGCCACGATCGGATAACGGAGGACTCCCTGCCGGCCCATCGCGCGCAGCCGGACGACGCCGGTGGTGGTCTCCTCGGTCCCCCCCAGCACCTCGCCCAGGAGCTCTGTGCGCTGACGGTGAAGCATGGTGACCAGGTCGGCGCCGTCGTCCATCGTCAGCTGGGGACGGTGGTCGAGGGCGGCCTCGATGTGCGAGTAATAGGTGTCGTTGTCCTCCCCCCTGATGGCGTAGGTCCGCACCCCCAGCGACTGGGAGAGGGCGGCCGCGACCGCGTCGTTGGTGGAGAGCGGGTTGGAGGCGCACAGGGCCAGGTCGGCGCCCCCCGCCTTCAGGGTCAGCATCAGGTTGGCGGTCTCGGTGGTCACGTGCAGGCAGGCGGACAGGCGCAGGCCCTTCAGCGGCTGCTCGCGCACAAAGCGCTCCCCGATCAGCCGGAGGACGGGCATCTCCCGGGCTGCCCAGTCGATCAGGTCCCGCCCCTCGGCGGCCAGGCCCGGGTCCTTGACGTCGAATCCACGCGCGCTGGCTTTCAACAACTCACTAGTCTCCCTCGAACTGGATCAGGCTGTTGACCTCGACGCCTTCCAGCAGCTTGCGGCCGCCGAGGTCGACGAGCTCGACCAGGAACTGGGCCCCCACCACCTCGCCGCCCAGCATCTCCACCAGCTCGACCACCGCCTTGGCGGTGCCGCCGGTGGCGATCACGTCGTCCACCACGAGCACCTTCTGGCCCCGCTTGATGGCGTCCTCGTGGATGTAGAGCACGTCGGCCCGGTACTCGAGCGAGTACTCGACCTTGAGCGTGCGGAAGGGCAGCTTGCCGGCCTTCCGCACCGGCACGAAGCCGGCGTCCAGAAGGCAGGCCATCGCCCCCCCGAAGACGAAGCCCCGGGCCTCCATGGTGGCCAGCACGTCAACCCCTCGCCCGCGCCAGGGCGCGGCCATCATCTCCACGGCCGCCTTCAGGGCGGCGGCGTCGGCCAGCAGGGGGGTGATGTCCCGGAAGAGGATGCCTGGGATCGGGAAGTCGGGGATGCTGCGGATGTACTTCTCGAGCTTCACAGCGCGCCCCGAAAGTATTCCAGGGTGCGGGCCAGCCCCGCCTCCAGTGGGACGTTCGGCTGCCAGCCCAGCCCGCGCGCCCGGGTGATGTCCGGCCGGCGGCGCTGGGGGTCGTCCTCCGGGATCGGCCCGAACTCGATCGAGCTCGGGGAGCCGCTCAGCCGGATGATCGCCTCGGCCAGCGCCAGGATGGTCGTCTCGTCGGGGTTGCCGAGGTTGTAGGGCTGGCTGTCGCCTCCGTCCACGACGGCCAGCACCCCCGCCACCAGGTCGTCGACGTAGCAGAGGCTGCGGGTCTGGCTGCCGTCGCCGTAGACGGTGAGCGGCTGCCCGCGCAGCGCCTGGGCCATGAAGTTGGGCACCGCCCGCCCGTCGGACACCTGCATGCGGGGGCCGTGGGTGTTGAAGATGCGGACGATGCGGGTGTCCAGCCCGTGCGCGCGGTGGTAGGCCATCGCGAAGGCCTCGGCGCAGCGCTTGGCCTCGTCGTAGCAGCCGCGGGGGCCGATCGGGTTGACGTTTCCCCAGTAGCTCTCCGACTGGGGATGGACGAGCGGGTCGCCGTACACCTCGGAGGTGGAGGCGAGCAGGAAGTGGGCGCCCTTCGCGCGCGCCAGCCCGAGCAGGTTCATGGTCCCCAGGGTCCCCACCTTCAGGGTGTGGATGGGATGCGCGTCGTAGGCCGGGGGCGAGGCCGGGGAGGCGAAGTGGAGCACCCAGTCCACGGCTCCCTCCACCTCGACCTCCCGGTTGACGTCGTGCAGGCGGAACTCGAAGCCGGGGGTTGCCTCCAGATGCTCCAGGTTGCGGCGGGAGCCGGTGATCAGGTTGTCGAGAGCCGTCACCCGCCAGCCCCGGCCGACGAGTGCGTCGCTGAGATGGGAGCCGATGAAGCCCGCGCCCCCCGAGATCACCGCCCGCGTGCTAATTCCGCCCGATCCCCCGGTAGACGAAGCCCAGCTCGCGCATCAGCGCCGGGTCGTAGATGTTGCGCCCGTCGATCACCACCGGCCGGCGCATGGAGCGCTTGATCCGGGCCAGGTCCAACTGCTTGAACTCGTTCCACTCGGTCACGATCACGAGCGCGTCCGCCCCCCGCGCCACCGCGTAAGCGGAGCGGCGGTAGTCGAGGTCGGGCAGGATCGCTCGGGCCCGCTCCAGGGCGGCCGGGTCGTAGGCCCGCACGCTGGCTCCCCGCGCGCGCAGCACGCCGGCGATGTCGATGCTGGGGGCCTCCCGCATGTCGTCGGTGTTGGGCTTGAAGGCCAGGCCCAGCATGCCCACCGTCTGCCCCCGCAGCGTGCCCAGGCACTCGCGCAGCTTGTCCACCACCAGCATCCGCTGGTCGCGGTTGATGTCCATCACCGCGTGCAGGAGCTCCGGGTGGTAGTCGTATTTCTCCGGGATGGCGGCCAGCGCCTTGACGTCCTTCGGGAAGCAGGGGCCCCCATACCCGAGGCCGGCATAGAGGTAGCTGGGGCCGATCCGGCGGTCGAGGCCCATCCCCTCGGCCACCAGCTTGGCGTCGGCGTCCACCCGCTCGCAGATGCGCGCGATCTCGTTGATGAAGGAGATCCGGGTGGCCAGGAAGGCGTTGGACGCGTACTTGATCATCTCGGCCGTGTAGATGCTGGGGGTGATCAGCACGGGGGCTCCGAGCGGCTCGTAGAGCCTGGCCACCCGGGCGGCGGCTTCCGCGCTGTCGGCCCCGATCACGACCCGGTCCGGGCGCATGAAGTCCTGCAGCGCTGAGCCCTCGCGCAGGAATTCCGGGTTGGAGGCGACGTCGAACGGGTACCGGCCGTTGTGCCGGCGGACGATCTTGGAGACCAGGTCGCCGGTCCCGATCGGCACCGTGGACTTGTTGACGATGATGAGCGGGCCGGTCATCGACTCGGCGATCGAGGTCGCCGCCTGCTCGACCGCGCTGAGGTCCGCCTCGCCGCGCTTACCCTCGGGGGTGGCGACCGCGATGAAGACGTACTCGGCGCCCACGAGAGCCTCCTTGTAGGAGCACGTGAAGCGGAGCCGGCCGGCGCGTGCGTTCCGCTCCACGACCTCCTGCAGGCCGGGTTCGAAGAAGGGGACGCGGTGCCGCCGGAGCTGGCGGACCTTCGCCTCGTCCACGTCCACGACCAGCACGTCGTTGCCCAAGTCGGCCAGGCAGGCGGCGGTGGTCAGGCCGACGTAACCGGCCCCAGCGACGGCGACGCGGCTCAAAGCCCGGTGATTATCTCAGCAGGGTCTCGTAGGCCGAGATCGTCTGCCGGGCAGTGCGCCCCCAGCTGTAGCCGGCGGCCCGGGTCAGGCCGGCCGCCCGAAGCCTGGCCCGCCGCTCCGGGTCCCGGAGCAGGGTGGCCGCCGCCCGCCCGAGGGCCTCGGCGTCGCCGTCCGGGATGAGCCAGGCCGCGTCCCCGGCGACCTCGGGCAGGCTGGAGTTGGCGTAGGCGACGGCTGGGCAGCCGCAGCCCATGGCTTCCAGGACCGTGAGCCCGAAGCCCTCGTAGCGGCTGGGGTGCAGCAGGCAGACGGCGGCCGAGAAGAGGTCGGCGAGCTCGTCCCCACCGACGAACCCGACCGCCAGCGCGCCCGGCATCTCGGCCGGGGCCTGGGCGCCGGGCTGGCCGGCGAGGACGAGCCTGCCGTCGGCGCCCGCCGCCCGCGCCGCGCGCCAGGCTCGCAGCAGGCCCCGGGGGTCCTTGCGCACGTCCAGCGCGCCGACGAAGAGGAAGTAGCTTCCGGAGACGCCGAAGCGCTCCTCGACCCGCGCGGCGGCGCCCGGCCGGGGCTGGAAGGCCGGGTCCAGGCCCTCGGGGATGACGCGGACGCGGTCCCCGTCCAGGCCGGCCAGCCGGCGGGCGTCGCGGGCGGTGCACTCGGACACCGCCAGGACCAGCTCGGCCCGCCTCAGCAGGCGGCGGCCGAGCCAGTAGCGCAGGCGCTCGCCGCGAAGGGAGCGCCCGCCCAGGGCCCAGGGGATGAGGTCGTGCAGCGTCACCACCACGCGGCAGGGAGCGCGGCCAGGCTGGCTGAGGGTGGTGGCGTGGAAGAGGCGCGGCCGGATGCGGCCCAGGTCGGCGCCCAGCGCGACCGCGTCCTCGTAGAGGGCCAGCCGGCCGCGGTAGCGCCGCCGGGTGCCGTAGACGCGGTAGTCGCCCCCGGGGAGGCGGGGCGCGGGCAAGCCGGAGTCGAGCAGCAGTCCGAGCTCGCGGTCGAAGCCCTCGTCGAGCAGGCCGCGCAGCAGGCCCCGCACGTAGGTGCCGATCCCGCGCTGAGCGTCCGGGCCCTGGAGGGCCCGCGCGTCGAGGAGGACGCCCAATTGAGTTGACTGGCTCCCGCGCCGCGGCATAGAGTGCGCAAGCCTCTGGCCTTGCCCATGCTCTTGCCCAGGATCCTGCTCTCGCTCCTCATCGCCCTCGCCGGCAGCGCCGCGCTGAGTCCGGCCTCGGTCGGCGCCGCCATCCCGTCGCCCACTCCGACTGCGCACGACGTCACGCATCCGCGCATCATGCAGGAGGCCGCCCAGAAGGAAGCCACGGCCGCGCCACGAACCTACGCGCCGGTCGGAGCCCCGGCGCCACGACAGGCCTACGGGGCGAGCGGGCGCCTCAACCGGGAGGTCTTTGGGTTCGCCTATGGCAGCAGCCTCGGCGACCCCTCCATCGGCTACCCGAGCTGGGACTTCTCGCTGCTTTCGACGGTGGCCTACTTCGGGATCCACGTCAGCTACGACGGCGGCTTCATCGGCGACTTCAGCTGGTCGACCTGGGACGACCCCAACGGCCCCCTGCCCGGCCTGATCAGCCTGGCGCACGCCAACGGTGTCAAGGTGGTGATGACCATCATCCTGCAGGACTTCGACTCCCAGCACGGGACGCCGACGATGTGCTCGGGGCTGGTCAACTACCAGCGGACCATCGCCCAGACCCTGAACCAGGTCCGCGCCAAGCCGATCGACGGCATCAACATCGACTACGAAGGCCTTAACGGCAACTGCTACGACACCATCACCAACCAGGTCGAGTCCCTGCAGTGGATGCTGGTTCGCTTCGTGCGGGCTTTGCGCCAGGCCCTGCCGTCCGGCCAGTACCTCTCCATCGACACCTACTCCGGCTCGGCCGGGGACCGCAGCGGAAGCACCTACTACGGGTTCTTCGACATCGGCCAGCTGGGAACTCTGGTGGATTCCTTTTTCATCATGGCCTACGACATGGAGTACTCGAACTGGGACAGCCCGCCGCTCAACTGCGCGAGCTTCTGCCTGGGACCGACCTCGCCGCTGACCACCTACCTGTACAACGACACCCGCGCCATCACCGAGTACGCGCAGGTGGTCGCTCCCAGCAAGGTGATCCTCGGGGTCCCCTACTACGGTCGCAAGGAGTGCGTCACCAGCGGCACCCCCAGCACGGCTCCGCCCAACGCGTTCCCGATCTCGAACACGGTAGCCGCCGACGGCTATCTGGACGCGTCGACCGAGAACGGCTACTACACCAACAGCGACTACCACTCGCACCGGGACGCCAACGACCCCGCCGGCAGCGAGCGCTGGGACACCTGGTCCAGCTCGGCGCTCAACTGCACGCGGGAGATGTACTGGGACGACGTTGTCTCCCTGGGCAAGAAGTACGACCTGGTCAACTCGAGCGGCGTGCGGGGGATCGGCATCTGGACCCTCAGCTACGGGGGCGGGGCGAGCGAGCTCTGGAACCTGATTGCCAACCGGTTCGGCGCCTGCCGGCGCCCCACCCTGAACGCCAGCCCGGCGGCCCCTCGTCCGACGGGGACCATCGTGACGCTGACCGCCGGCGACGCCGATTGTGCGAGTCCCCAATTTGCCTTCTGGGTTCGGCCGCGGGGTGGCAGCTGGTCGCTGCTACGAAGTTACGACCCCAGCCCGACGGTGCCGTGGAACACCAGCGGGCTCCCGGGGGGCGCCTACGACCTCGACGTGTGGGTGCGCCAGGCCAGCTCGCCCAACAGCTCCGACGCCTACGCACTTGCGACGTATGTCCTCGCCCTGTGCGGCAGTCCGAGCCTGAGCGTCAGTCCGGCAGCACCTCAGCCGCCCGGCACCTCAGTGACCCTATCCGCCACCGCCGCTGGCTGCTCCAATCCGGAATTTGCCTTCTGGGTGCAGCCGTTCGGTGGTGCCTGGAGCCTGTTGCGCGGATACGGTCCCACGCCGACCTTGACCTGGAACACCGCCGGGCTAGCCGCCGGCACCTACGCGCTCAACGTCTGGGTACGGGCCCAGGGCTCGCCCAATACCAATGACGACTACGCGGTTGCCAACTTCAGTCTCAGCAGCTGTTCTTCGGCAACCCTCGCAGCCACCCCGAGCCCGCCCCAACCGCCGGGAACGGCAGTCACGGTGACGGCGAGCGCTGCTGGCTGCTTCAAGCCCGAGTACGCGCTCTGGGTGATGCCACCCGGCGGGAGCTGGAGCCTCGTGCGCGGCTTCGGCTCCAGCCCCACCTTCAGCTGGATCACGAGCGGCCTGGCGGCCGGCCTCTATCAGCTCGACGCCTGGGTCCGGGAGTCAGGTTCCACCAGCAACGCCGACACCATCGCGCTGACGTCCTACGAACTGGGA
>DATGVT010000469.1:0-6825 GCA_035300005.1 Candidatus Acidiferrales bacterium | reverse complement strand
AAGATGCCGGGCCTCGCGCACCTCTATGTCGGCGAGGAGGCGGTGGCGGTCGGCGTCTGCGAGGCGCTCAAGCGGGACGACTTCATCACCAGCACCCACCGCGGCCACGGCCACTGCCTGGCCAAGGGCGCCTCGGTCAGCCGGATGTTCGCGGAGCTACTCGGCAAGGAGGCCGGCTACTGCCGCGGCAAGGGCGGCTCCATGCACATCGCCGACCAGACGAAGGGGAACCTGGGCGCCAACGCCATCGTGGCGGGCTCGGCAGGGATCGCCACCGGGGCCGCGCTCTCCGCGCGCCGGCGCGGCAGCGACCAGGTCGCCGCCTGCTTCTTCGGCGAGGGCGCGCTGGGGCAGGGCCTGCTCTACGAGTGCCTGAACATGGCCTCGCTCTGGAAGCTGCCGGTGCTCTACGTCTGCGAGGACAACCTCTACAGCGAGTACACGCCGGCCTCGGAGACGACCGCCGGTTCCGTGCGGGCGCGGGCCGAAGCCTTCGCGATCCCCTTCCAGGAGGTCGACGGCCAGGACGTCCGCGCGGTCTTCGAAGCCTCCGAGCAGGCGGTGACGCGCGCTCGCCGCGGCGAGGGGCCGAGCTTCCTTCACTGCCACACCTATCGCCTCCGCGGGCACCACGTCGGCGACGTGGATCGCGGCTACTACCGCGCCCGTGAGGAGGAGCAGCGCTGGGCTCGGGAGCGTGATCCGGTCCAGATCCTGGCCGCCTGGCTCCAGGAACGCGGCGTCCGGCCCGATCAGCTGGAGAGGGTGGAGGAGGAGCTGCGGACCGAGGTCGCAGAGGGGGTCGCCTTCGCGCTGGCGGCACCCTATCCGGGCCCCGAAGAGGTGACGATGCATGTCTACCCGGGCTGAGGTGCGGGTGCGGGAGCTGACCATGGCCCAGGCCGTGCGCGAGGCCCTGGCCGAGGAGATGCGGCGGGACCCGGCCGTGATCATCCTGGGGGAGGACGTGGCCGAGGCGGGCACGCCCTTCAAGGTGCTGAGCGGGCTGGTCCAGGAGTTCGGCCCCGACCGCGTCATCGACACCCCGATCTCGGAGGCCGGCTTCACCGGCATCGCGCTGGGCGCGGCCATGACTGGCCTCCGGCCCGTGGTGGACATCATGTTCGGCGACTTCCTGACCCTGGTCATGGACCAGCTCTGCAACCAGGCGGCCAAGGTCCACTACATGTCGGGTGGCAAGCTGAAGGCGCCGCTGGTGGTCCGCACGACGCTCGGCGCCACCCGCCGCTCGGCCGCGCAGCACAGCCAGAGCCTCCACGCCTGGCTCAGCCACGTCCCCGGCCTCAAGGTCGCCCTGCCCTCGACCCCCTACGACGCCAAGGGGCTGCTGAAGGCGGCCATCCGCGACGACGGCCCGGTGGTCGTGTTCGAGGACAAGATGAACTTCGGCCAGAAGGGGCCGGTGCCCGAAGAGGAGTACCTGCTGCCGCTGGGGGCGGCGGACGTCAAGCGCGAGGGCCGCGACCTCACCCTGGTCGCCACCAGCAGCATGGTCCTGGTCGCCCTGCGGGCGGCCGAGCTGCTGGCCGCGGAGGGGATCGAGGCCGAGGTGATCGATCCCCGCACGACGGTGCCGCTGGACCGCGACACGCTGCTGCGGTCGGCCCGCAAGACCGGCCGCGCCATCGTGGTGGACGAGGGCTACCAGAGCTACGGGGTCACCGCGGAGATCGCCGCGGTGATCGCGGAGGGAGCCTTCTACGACCTGGACGCCCCCGTCAAGAGGATGGGCGCGCTGGACGTGCCGGTACCCTTCTCGCCGGCGCTGGAGGACCTGACCGTCCCCACCGCCGAGCGGGTCGCCGAGGTCGCCCGCAAGCTCTGCCGGAACAAGGAGGTGTAGGCGGTGGGTCTCAAGACCTTCGGCCGGATGGCCGTCGACTGGGAGGAGCGGGTCAACTTCGACCGCCTCCGGGAAGAGCGGCTGGCGCGGATCAAGAACCTGCTGCGGGGGTCCGAGCTGGGGGCGCTGCTCTGCTTCGACATGAACAACATCCGCTATATTACGGCCACCCATATCGGCACCTGGGCCATGGATAAGCTGGCCCGCTGCTCGTTGCTGGCGCAGGACGACGAGCCCATCCTCTGGGACTTCGGCAGCGCCGCCCGCCACCACCAGCTCTACTGCCCCTGGCTGGGTGAGCGGTCGCGGGCCGGGCTCTCGACCTTCCGAGGTTCCATACCGCCCGCCGCCGGCCGCCCGCAGGACGTCGCCCGCAAGGTCAGGGTCGAGCTGGACCGGCGCGGCCTGGCCGGGGAGCCGCTGGGCGTGGATCTGGTCGAGCCTCCCGTCCTCTTCGCCCTCCAGGAGGCCGGCCTCAAGGTGGTGGACGGCCAGCAGCTGATGCAGGAGGCGCGGGTGATCAAGACGCAGGACGAGATCGCCCTGCTGAACCAGGCCTGCGCGATGGTGGACGCCGCCTACGACCAGCTCTTCCGGGAGCTGAAGCCCGGATTCCGCGAGAACGACTGCGTGGCGCTGGTGGCGAAGAGCCTGTACGAGCAGGGCTCGGAGTACGTGGAGGGGGTCAACGCCATCTCGGGCGAGCGCTGCAGCCCCCACCCGCACAATTTCTCCGACCGGGCCCTGCGGCCCGGAGACCCCGCCTACTTCGACGTCCTCCACTCGTTCAACGGCTATCGGACCTGCTACTACCGGACCTTCGCGGTGGGCTCGGCCTCGCCGGCCATGGTGGACGCCTACAAGCGCTGCCGGGCCTACCTGGACGAGGCGATCGCCCTGGTCAAGCCCGGCCGCACGACCGCCGACGTGGCCAAGGTCTTTCCCAAGGCCCGGGAGTTCGGCTTCCCCGACGAGGAGGCCGCGTTCGCCCTTCAGCTGGGGCACGGGGTGGGGCTGGCGATCTGGGAGAAGCCGGTCTTCTCGCGGCTGGTCTCCCTGGAGCATCCGGAGGAGATCCGGGAGGGGATGGTCTTCGCGCTGGAGACCTTCTGGCCCGCCTCCGACGGCTGGTCCGCCGCCCGCATCGAGGAGCAGATGGTGGTGACCAGGGACGGGGCGGAGGTCATCACCAGGTTCCCGGCCGAGAAGCTCCTGGTGGCCGGCCAGCGCTATCACACCGTGGGCGGGCCGCTGGAGACCACCCGCGAGGCCCAGTCCAACCTGAACCGCGACGGCGCCCGCAGCGCGGCCAGGACCCGCTCCAAGTCCCGTGTCGACTACTGAGGTCCTCATGCCCGCCCTGGGCATGAGCCAGGAGAAGGGCACGCTGGTGCGCTGGCTGAAGGCCGAGGGCGAGGCGGTCGAGAAGGGCGAGCCGCTGATGGAGGTGGAGACGGACAAGGCCGTGGTCGAGGTGGAGGCGCCGGCCTCCGGGCTGCTGGCGCAGGTGACCGCGCGGGTGGGCGACGAGGTGCCGGTGGGGCAGCGCATCGCCCTGATCACGGCCCCCGGGACGGTGGCGCCCGGGACGGCGGCGCCCGGTCGGCCGGCGGCCTCGCCCCGGGCCCGGAGGCTGGCGCAGGAGCGGGGGCTGGACCTCGGCTCCGTCCAGGGCTCAGGGCCGGGGGGCGCCGTCGTCGAGCAGGACCTGCTGGGCGTGGCCCCGGCGCCGGAGCCGATCGCGAGCTCGCTCTGGCGGGCGATGGCCGAAAACGTCGCCCGCGCCTGGCGCGAGGTTCCCCACTTCTTCCTGGTCCGCGAGGTGGACGCCAGCCAGCTGGTTCTCGAGCGGAGACGTCACGGCGCCGACGTCACCTACAGCGACCTGCTGGTCTGGTTGGCCGCCGCCGCGCTGCGGCGCCATCCCCCGATGAACTCGGGGCGCGAGGAGGTCAACGTCGGCCTGGCGGTGGCTGTGCCCGACGGCCTGATCGTGCCCGTCCTGCGCGGGGCCGACCGGCTGTCGGTGGCCGAGATCGGCAGCCGCCGCGCCGAGCTGGTCCAGCGGGCGCAGGCCGGGCGGATGAAAGCCGGGGACCTGGACGGTGCCACCTTCACGATCTCCAACCTCGGCATGTACGGGGTCGACCTCTTCCTGGCCATCGTGAGCGAGGGCCAGGCGGGGATCCTGGCCGTGGGCCGGATCGCCGACCGCGTGGTGGCGGTCGAGGGCCGGCCGGCGGTGCGGCCGATGCTGACCCTGGCGCTCAGCTGCGACCACCGGGTGGTGGACGGCGCCCGCGGGGCCGAGTTCCTGCAGGCGCTGGCCGAGCTGGTGGAGGACCCCAGCTCAGCTCAGTAGGGGAAGTCCTTGACCTTCCCCAGCTCCTGGACGACCTTGCGCGCGATGCCCAGGTCGACGACCTGGTCGAACTTGACGTCGGTGGTCAGCTGGCTGGTGTCCTTGAGGCTCTTGATCGTCCCCTCGACGTTGGCCCTGGGGATGCCCTCGTTCTGCGGCCAGGCCTTCGCCTTCAGCAGCAGATCGTAGGTCTGCGCGACAACGTCCCGATTCTCCTTCGTGTACTTGACCATGATGTCGATCATCCGATCCTTCTGGGTGGGGTCGTAGAGGGCGCGGTCGGCCCGCATCAGCGCCCGCACCATGCACTCGACCGGCGCCGGGTCGCTCTTGAGCGTACTGCCGCTGACTACCCAGAGCGAGTACTGGTAGTTGCTGACCACGTCCCACAGGTTGGCGAGGACGTGGATTCCCGGCGACTGCTTCTGGATGGTCAGGGTCTGGTCGATGTGCAGCACGCCGGTGTCCACCGTCCCGGCGACCAGCTGGGTGACGCGGCCGGCGGTCGTCGTCTGCACGAACTGGACGTCGCCGGGTGAGATGCCGTACTTCTTGAGGACCAGGCGGCTCATGGTGTCGGCGAACCCGTTCGGCTCCTGGATCCCGATCTTCTTGCCCTTGAGGTCGGCCGGGCTCTGGACCCTGGGGCCGACCACGAAGGAGACGTCGACGTTGGGCGCGTAGGTGTAGACGGCCTTGACGTCCGCGCCCTGGGCGGAGGCCAGGATGAACGGCTCGCTCGAGGTGCCGGCCATGTCGACCGAGCCCGAGGCCATGGCGCGGAAGGCGCCCACCCCGCCTTCGAAGCGAGGCAGCTCGACGGTCAGGTTCTCATCCTTGAAGTAGCCCAGGTCCAGGGCCACGAAGGGCGGGATGTGCACCACGTTGGGGGGCGTGACCGGGACCGCGATCTTCACCGACTTGCTGGCGCACTTCGCCTTCTCGGGCGCCGGCGAGGGAGCGGCCGCGCTGCCTCCGCAGGCCACCGCCAGCAGCGCGACCACCACCGCCAGGTTCAACCGGCGCCAGCTCATCTCTCTCCTCCCCGCGCCCAGGGCGCGAGCCGCGTCTCCAGCCAGGAGACGGCACCGATCATAAGTATCCCGAGCGCCGCCACCACGATCAATGGCACGAACATCCGGTCCACCCGGAACGTGTTCTGGTAGACGATGATCAGCGAGCCCAGCCCGCCCGAGAAGCTGGTCAGGAACTCGGCCACCACCATCCCGACCAGGGCCCGGCCGATGCCCAGCTTGACGCCGGCCAGGATGTAGGGCAGCGCGCTGGGCAGCAGGACGTCGGTCCACAGCCGGCGCTCGCTGGAGTTGAAGCTGCGGGCCACCTCCAGGAGGGCGGGCTCGACCTGGCGCACGCCCTGCTGCGTGTTGATCAGGATCGGGAAGACGGCGAAGAAGGCGATCGTCGCCACCTTGGGTGGGTCACCGATGCCGAGCCAGAGGGTCAGGAAGGGCACCAGGGCGACCGAAGGCGTCGCGTAGAGGGCGCTGACCCAGGGGCTGGCCGCCGAGGCGACGAACCAGGAGCGGGCGGACAGCACGCCGATCCCCACCCCCACCACGACCGCGATGGCGAACCCCAGCGCCAGGTTGCGCAGGCTGATCTGGACGGCGCCGGCCAGCTCGCCGTTGCCGGCCAGCTCCCAGAAGGCGGTCACGACCTTGCTGGGCGGTTTCAGGAGGATCGGGTTGACGGCAGGCGCGTAGAGCTGCCAGACCACCAGGACCGCGGCCACCGAGAGCCCGCTGACCAGCCCCTCGCGCCGGAGCCGGCGCCAGGCGGTCACGCCGCCCTGGAGCGCAGCGCGCGCCAGCAGCGTTCGCGCAGCTCGACGAACTCGGCGTGCGCCACCACCGACTCCACCGTCCGCGGGCGCGGGATGGGCACCGCGAAGGTGTCCCACACCCGTGCCGGCCGGGCGGACAGCACCGAGATGCGGTCCCCCAGAGCGACCGCCTCCTGGATCGAGTGCGTGATGAAGACCATCGTCCGCGGCGCTCCCTCCCAGATGCGCAGGAGCTCGTCCTGCAGCTGCTCCCGCGTGATGGCGTCCAGGGAGCCGAAGGGTTCGTCCATCAGCAGGATGTCGGGCTCTACCGCGAGCGCCCGGGCCAGCCCGACGCGCTGCTGCATCCCTCCCGAGAGCTGGTAGGGGTAGGAGCGCTCGAAGCCGTTCAGGCCCACCAGCTCCAGGTAGTGGCGCAGCCGGCCCTCGCGTTCCGCCGCCGAGACGCCCAGCAGCTCCATGCCGTAGCCGGCGTTCTGGGCCACCGTCTTCCAGGGATAGAGGCCGAACTGCTGGAAGACCATGGCCACGTTCCGCCGCGGCCCCATGACCGGCGTCCCGTCGATCAGGATGCGGCCGGCGTCCAGGCGGGTGAGACCGTCGACGGCTCGCAGCAGGGTGGTCTTACCGCACCCGGACGGCCCCAGGATGCAGTGCGTCTCCCGGTCGGCCACCGCGAGGTCGAGGTCCTCGAAGACAGTCAGCCGGGGCCCGAATCGCTTGGCCGCACGCTCGATCCGGATGCGCTCCGGCACGCTGATATTCTGGGCTCGGGTTGATGGGGACGCTCGGTTT
>DATGVT010000468.1:0-2850 GCA_035300005.1 Candidatus Acidiferrales bacterium | reverse complement strand
GCGCCCGACCGGCTGCCGGAGCTGGCCTTCGCCAGCCACACCCAGGTCATGAGTGACTGGCTGGCCCGAGTGGGGGAAGCGAAGACGTGAACGCGCTGGAGACCGCAGCCTAGGCGGCTGGAGGCGGGACCAGGATCGCCTTGCGCCGCCGCCGCTCGGGCTCGTGCATCACGGCCATCACCACCGTGAGGGCGATGGCGGCCACCCCGCAGGCGGTGAAGCCGGCCGTGTAGCCGGCGGCGGCGATGATCGGACCGAAGGCCAGCGGGCCGAGTGCCAGCCCCAGGAAGAGCACGCTGCTGTAGAGACCCATGGTCACGCCGCGGGTCTCGGGCGAGGCGAGCGCCGCGAAGGCGACGCTGATGGCGATGAAGGCCGTGGCCAGGAAGGGCACCGTCACCGCAAGCAGTGCCGTGGGCGTCCAGAAGCCGCCCAGGTGCGGCAGCAGGATCATGCCGGCGGCGAAGACGGTGACCCCGACCAGCACCACCGTCGCCTTGTGCTGGACCCGGTCGACGAGCCGCCCGGCCGGGATCCGCGAGGCGCCGTTGAATAGAGCCAGCACCGCCAGCATGTAGCCAACCTGGGACGCCGGCAGGCCCAGGTGCTGGTTGCCGAAGACCGGCAGATAGGCCATCAGGGTTCCCCAGACCAGGCTCGACGCCACCAGCGCCAGGAGCACGGGGTAGAAAGCCGGACGCCCGGCCAGCTCGCGCAGGGCCGGTCCCAGGTTGAGGCTGCGCTCCGGCCGGTGCTGCCGGCCAGGGGCGACCAGGCTGGAGGGGACGGCCAGCACCAGCAGCGCCGTCGTGGCGAGCAGGTCCTGCCGGAGGTCCAGGAACCTGAGGGCGATGCCCGCCAGGGCCGGGCCGGCCAGAAATCCCATCTGGAACGACAGGGTCAGCCAGCCCATCGCCCGGCCCAGCCGCCGGGCCGGAACCAGGTCGGTGACGGCCGCGAAGATGGCGGCGTTGCCCGCGCCCCCGGCGAGGCCCCACATCAGCTGCCAGACGTAGAGGACCGGGACTGAGGTCGTGTACGCGGTCGCGACCTGCGAAACGGCGCTGACGGCAATGGAGAAGATCAGCAGGGCGCGCCGGCCGAAGCGGTCGGAGAGCAGGCCGGAGGGCAGCGAGAGCAGCGCGGCCACGAGGGTGGAGGCCGAGAAGAGCAGCCCGATCTGGAAGCGATCGGCGCCGATCGAGGCCGCGTAGAGCGGGGTCAGCAGGCCGCGAGCTGCCAGGGCCGCGAAGATGGCGGCCGCGGCGAGGTAGATGGCAACGACAGGAGGCGCTGGGGGCGCCGAGGGTTCCCGAATCACGCCGACCTAAGATACCGGCGGGGATGGTGCCGCATTCCGAGGCTGAGAGGCCTCACGACCTGGAGCTGGCGGCGGGGCTGATCGCCGCCGCCCGTCGCGGGCTGGCCCTGACCGGAGCCGGCGTCTCCCAGGAGAGCGGCATTCCCACCTTCCGCGGCCCGGACGGCCTCTGGCGCCGCTACGACCCGGTCAAGGTCTCCTCGCTGGAGTACTTCATGCAGGACCCCGCCGCCTACTGGTCGGTGGCCCGCGAGCGCGGGCAGCTGGTCCTCCAGGCGCTGCCCAACGCCGGCCACCACGCCCTGGCCGCGCTGGAGGAGGCCGGGCACCTGGCGGCGGTGGCCACCCAGAACACCGACGGGCTGCACCTCGACGCCGGCAGCCGGCGGGTGATCGAGCTGCACGGCTCCGGGCGGACGGTGCGCTGCCTGGACTGCGGAGCCCGGGAAACGCGGGCGGCCGTGCACGCGCGCCTGGCCGCCGAGATGCCGCCCCGCTGCCTTGCCTGCGGCGGCGGCCACCTGAAGCCGACCACGATCCTCTTCGGTGAGCCGATGCCGGCCGCGGCCACGGCCGAGGCCTTTGAGCTTGCCCAGGCGGCCGACCTGATGCTGGTGGCGGGGACCTCCCTGGCCGTCTACCCGGCCGCGCAGCTGCCGCTGGTCGCGCTGGAGGCGGGGGCGCCGCTGGTCATCGTCAACGCGGAGCCGACCCCCTTCGATCGCTTCGCCGCCGTGGTGCTGCACGGCCGCTCGGGCGAGATCCTGCCGCAGCTGGTCGAGCGCGTCGTCCCGGCCGGACGTGGATGACGTCGCCAACAGAGACCGGCTGCCCGTCCACGATCAGCGCGCCCGACTGATCTACGTCCTCGGCCCTGCCCTCGATCACCCCCGAAGGCAGCCAGACCCGGACCTGGCGGCCGAGCGTGTCCGAGCGCCGGCGCCAGGCCGCGAGGACCTCCTCGGCCGGGGCTGAGCACCAGCGTTCCAGCGCCGCCCGCAGCCGCGTCAGCAGCCGGTCGCGGTCCTGGCCCAGCCTGGCGGCGCCGGGAGGCGCCCAGCTCAGGTTGATCCCGATGCCGACCACCGCCTTGCGCGGCCCGGCCTCGACCAGGATGCCGCCTACTTTGCGGCCGCCAAGCAGGAGGTCGTTGGGCCACTTGAGGCGCACCCGGGCCCCGCAGGCCTCGGCCGCGGCCACCCCGCAGGCCAGGCTCAGCAGCGGCTGGGGGGGCACCACGAAGGAAGCCAGCAGCGCGGTGCCGGGCGGTGTTTCCCAGACACGGTCACCCCGGCCCCGGCCAGCGGTCTGATGGTCGGCCACCACCACCGAGCCGAGCGGCAGCCCGCGCGCGACCTCCTGGGTTGAGGTCACCGACTCCAGATGCACGGTTCGAGGCGGTCCCACAGGACGAAATAAGCTTAGGGAGGGCATGGCCGGGACCTCGTGGGACAAGCTGGGGCAGATGGACGCCGCCTTCGAGGTGGTGGCCCCCGCCATCCGCCGGGTGGCCCGCTCCGAGGGAGCCC
>DATGVT010000467.1:0-2336 GCA_035300005.1 Candidatus Acidiferrales bacterium | reverse complement strand
GCCACTGCCGCTATGTCCAACCAGCCGCCCGACGAGCCGGCTAACCAGGTCGTCCAGGACCTCCTGGTCCAAAATCGGGAGCTTCAAGTGGCGAACCAGCGCCTGCGCCTGCAGCTGGAGGAGCGGGTGGCGCCCGACCCGGCTGAAGATCCCCGGGTGGCCCGGCAGGAGGCGGAGATCCGGCGGCTTCGCTCTGAGGTGCAGGCGATGCGGGCGCAGCTGGAGGCCAGCCTGGCCGAGCGAAACGCGCTGGTCGCGGCCATCCAGCGGACGGTCGACCGGCTGAGCCGGAAATAGAAAGGCCCCGCCGAAGCGAGGCCTTCCTGAAGTTACGAGGTTACTTGGCCCAGCCCTCGACCATGGTCGTCCAGGACGCGGTCATGCCCCCGATCCCGGGGAACTGGAACCGTGGCTTCATGTCGTTGGTCTGGAGGGCCAGGATGAGGCCGACGATCCAGATCACCAGCCAGACGACATACCAGAGCAGGGTCACGATGCCGAGGATGCCCAGCGTGACCGTCGCCAGGATGATGGTGATGATGTAGATGATCAGCGAGATCCCGTGGATGACCGTCGCCTGGGCGGCGTTGTATTTCACGTCGGCATCGTCCTTGCCTACGAATAGGAAGATGAGGCTGCCGATGGGCGGAAACAGCGCCCAGGACAGGATCGTATAGAGCTTCTTGTTGCTGCCGGGGGCGGCGGCCGGCGGGGGCGGTTGCTGGGCCATCTAGGTCCTCCCTGATGAACTGATCAGAAGGAAATCCCCGCGATTATCGGGCCAAAAGCCACAAATATCCAGACCCCGGGAGCGTCTGTTAGGCTCGCCGCCGACGTGAGCGTGGAGGGGGCCGGGCCCGCGGGCGGGCCGCGCAAGATCGGGAAGTACGTCATCAAGCGCGAGCTGGGCCGTGGCGGCATGGGCGCCGTCTACCTGGCCGAGCAGCCCGGGCTGGGCCGCGAGGTGGCGATCAAGGAGCTGATCGTCTCCACCGTCGCCGACCCCACGGCCCTGGCCCGCTTCATGCAGGAGGCGCAGGTGATGGCCCGCAGCTCGCACCCCAACCTGGTCCAGGTGCACGACCTGGAGCAGGAGGGGGAGGCGAACTACATCGTCCTCGAGTACGTCAAGGGCCAGTCGCTGCGGGACTGGCTGACGGCCGGGCGGGTGCCGCTGCCCAAGGTGTTCGCGGTCATGCACGGGTTGCTGCAGGCCCTCGACTACGCGCACAAGCACGCCATCGTCCACCGCGACGTGAAGCCCGAGAACCTCCTCCTTTCGCTGGACGGAGACGTCAAGGTCACCGACTTCGGCATCGCGCGGCTGACCGACGACAGCGGGGGCGGCACCGCCACCAAGACCGGCACCACCGTGGGCACTCCTCAGTACATGTCGCCCGAGCAGGTGGCCTCGAGCAAGGTCGACGGCCGCTCCGATCTCTACTCGGCGGGCATCATCCTCTACGAGCTCGTCTGCGGCCGGCCGCCCTTCGTCGCCACCGAAGCCGATGGTCCCTTCACCCTGATGGCCAAGCACGTCCAGGCCCCGCCTCCGCCCCCGACGCTGCTCAGTCCCGGCCTCGACCCCGAGCTGGAGGAGGTGATCCTGAAGTCGCTGGCCAAGCGCCCGGAGGACCGCTACCAGACCGGCGCCGACTTCGATGCCGCCCTGAGCAAGGTCGCCGGTCGCCTGGCGCCCGGCTGGCTGCGTAGCCTGGATCCCAGCGCCGTCCTGGACACGATGACGCCGGCTGCGGCTCCGATCGCCGCCACGCTGGCCGGGCTGGGGACCCTGCCGACGGCGGCCGTGACCGCCGTTCCCCCGAGCCCGACCTCCCCGGCGGCGCCGGCGCCTCCGGTCGTGGCCACCGCGTCCCGGGTTCCGACAGCCGCCTCCGCGCCGTCACCGACGGCGGCTCCGCTCTACGCTCCGCCGCCTCCGCTCCCGTCTGCCCGACGCGCGAGCAAGGGACCTTCGCCGGTGCTCCTGGGTGGGGGTGGTCTCGCCCTCCTGGTCGTGATCGGCGTGATCCTGGTGGTGACGCTGGGCGGCCAGAAGCCACCCGTGCCCTCACCCAGCCCGGCGACCTCGGTCGTCCCCGCCGGCAACTGCGACTGGCTCAAGCCGGGGGTGGAGCTGGGCGCCGGCAAGGGCAGCGGCTCCTGCGCGGTGCTGGGCGCCAGCGTTCTGAGTGTCCCCTTCGCGGGCGCCAGCTCCCTTCCCAGCGACCTCAGGGTCGAGGCCAACGACGCCAACGGCAACCCCATCAGCCAGCCGCCGGCGGTGGCGGTCGGAGGCGGCTACGCGCAGGTGGCGTCGCCGACCCGCGGATACG
>DATGVT010000466.1:0-3366 GCA_035300005.1 Candidatus Acidiferrales bacterium | reverse complement strand
GCTCTGGTCCCCCGGCCCGGTCATCAGGAGCCGCCGCTCGCGCTCCCGGAAGTGGTAGCCGGAGGCCACCTCCAGCGTCATCGGCACCCGCTCCGGCAGCCAGTCGAAGGGGCCGGCCACGAAGATGCCCCGCTCCAGCGGGTCCACTTTCAGCTCGACGCCCAGCTCCTCCCCCACGCGGCGCGACCAGATGCCGGCGCAGACCACCACCGCCTCGGCCTCCAGGTCGCCGGGGCCGGCCTCGGCGCCGTAGCGGAACTGGGCGCCCAGCGCCTGCGCCTCCTCGATGAAGCAGCGCAGGATCTCGGCCGGCCAGTAGACGCCGTCGAGGGCGCAGAAGTTGGTCCCCCGCAGGTCCCCGTCCTCGATGAAGGGCACCAGGCTCTTGGGGTCGGGGTGGCTGATGGGCAGGCCGCATTGCTTTTGAATCTCCGCCCGGCGCCCCAGCTCCACCGCCGCCTCCTCGCCGTCGGCCAGGTATAGATATCCGTGGGGCTGGAAGTGAACGCGCTCCGCCCGCTCCTCGAACCAGGGCCGGGCGGCCAGCGAGAGCCGGATTTTAAGGGGGTTGCCGTGCTGGGTCCGAAACCCGCCCATCGCCTTGGTCGTCGACCCCGAGCCGGCCGGCAGCAGGTCGAAGACGACCACGTCGCGGCGCCCGCGGCGGCTGAGAGCCCATGCCAGCGCGGCGCCCGCCACCCCGCCGCCCAGGATCGTTATCACAGGGGGGTCAGGACGCGGACCAGCCCCCGGCCGTAGCGCGTGATCAGCTCGGCGGTGCGGTCGAGCTCCGGCTCGCCCACCTTCATGAAGTAGATCCAGGCCGCGCGCTCGGTGGCGGTGGTGATCATCGTCCGCGCGGAGTCGGCCGAGGGGTTGCCGCACGCCCCCGCCGCGTCGGCCACGCAGATCCGGCCGGCCAGGTTCACCTGTTCCTTGCCGATGCCGGTGTAGCCCTCCCCGTCGGAGCCGAGCCGGATGACCAGCTCCGGCCCCTGGACCCGGTCCAGGTCGTAGAGCCCGACCGGGATCTGGAGCCGCAGGGACATCACGTTGGCCACGTCGACCAGCGAGTTTATGCGCGGCAGCGGCTCGGCCCGCCGGACCCGGCGGAGCAACGCCTCGGAGGACGGCCGGTACCGGGTGGGGTCGACCCCGAAGCGCCGGTAGAGCGCCCGCGCGGTGGCCGCGTCGCGCACCTGCCCGGCCCGGGCGGCCTGCGTCGCCCGCGCGATCTCCTCGTGGAAGTCGACCCGGGGTTCAGTCACCTCCAGCTCGTGGAGCTCGAGGGCCGTGAACTCGAGGTCGATCTGGCTGCGGACGCTCAGCGGCAGATCCGCTCCACCTCCTCCCAGAACCCGGGATAGGAGATGGAGACGCACTCCGCGCCCTCCACCTCGGTCTTACCCTCGGCCAGCAGGCCGGCCACCGCCAGCGCCATCGCGACCCGGTGGTCGCCCCGGGAGTCGACGCGCGCTCCCTGCAGCGGCCGGGGCCCGCGGATCTCCCAGCCGTCGTCCAGCTCCTTCAGGGCCGCTCCCATCGCTGCCAGACCCGCGGACATCGCGGCTATGCGGTCGGATTCCTTGACCCTGAGCTCGCGGGCGCCGGTGATGCGAGTGGTCCCCTCCAGCTGGGTGGCGGCGACCGCGAGGACCGGCAGCTCGTCGATCACCTGGGCGCTCAGGGCCGGGTCCCACCTCCAGGCCCGCCTGTCCGCCAGCGGCAGCGTGCGCAGGTCGGCGACCGGCTCCGGGCCCGCCCAGCGCTCGTCGCCGCGCCCGGCGGGCGCCAGGCTCAGGTAGGCCGTCCGGCTGGCGTTCACGCCCACGCCCGGCAGCTCCAGGTCGGCGTCCGGGTGGAGGGCGCCCAGAACCACCCAGAAGGCGGCCGCGCTGGGGTCGCCGGGCAGCTCCAGGTCCAGGGCCCGCAGCCGGCCGTCGGGGGTGCGCATGGCGGCCAGCAGGCGTTCGGTGTGGTCGCGGGTGGGCGCCGGCTCCACCACCGCCGTCTCGCCCTCGGCGTAGAGGCCGGCCAGCAGGACCGCCGACTTGACCTGCGCGCTGGCCACCGGCAGCTGGTAGGTGATGCCCCTCAGGGGCGTGCGGCCTCCGACCCTGAGCGGGGGCCAGGAGGCGGCCGCCCCCATCCGGCGCAGCGGCTCCAGCACCCGGTCCATCGGCCGCCGGCTCAAGGAGGCGTCGCCCACCAGGACGCTCTCGAACGGCTGCCCCGCCAGCACCCCGGCCAGCAGCCGCATGGTGGTGCCCGAGTTGCCGCAGTCCAGCGCGGCGGGCGCCGGCTTGAGCCCGTGGAGCCCCACCCCCTGGACGGTGTCGTCCTGCAGGTGCACGCCGAGCGCGCGCAGGCAGGCGGTGGTGGAGCCGACGTCCTCCCCCGCCGAGAGGCCGGTGAGCCGCGCCTCGCCGTCGGCGATCGCGTTCAGGATCAGCGCCCGGTGCGAGATCGACTTGTCGCCGGGCACCCGGAGCCGGCCTCGCAGCCGCCGCGGCCGCCTAACCCGGGCCCGCATCCGCCTCTTTCCGCCAGCGCTCGCGCACCGCTTTCGCCTCCTCGAAGAGCTCGACCAGGCGCACATCGTCCGCCGCCAGGTGGCGCCGGACCCGCTGCAGCGACCCCAGGACGGCGTCCAGGTGGGCGGCCACGTGCTCGCGGTTGGTGCGCACGATGGCCGCGTACATCTCGGAGTCGCCCTCGGCCAGCCGGCTCAGATCGCGGAACCCGGAGGCCGCCAGAGCGGACATCTGAGGCCAGTCCGGGCTGCCGGCCAGGGCCAGGACGTAGGCGGTCGAGAGCAGGAAGGCGGCGTGGCTGACGCCGGCCAGCAGGCGGTCGTGGGTGTCCGGATCCAGGACCACGACCCGCGCCCCCACCGCCTCCACCACCTCGACGACCGCCGGCTCGGGACGGGTGAGGACCCAGGCTGCACCCCGAAAGAGCCCGGCGTCGGCGGCCTCCAGGCCGCTCCGCTCGCGCCCGCAGAGCGGGTGGCCGCCGACCAGGTCCACGCCCGCCTCGGCGGCCCAGCTCAGAACCTGGGCCTTGGTGCTGGCGAGGTCGGTCACCACCGCCTCCCCGAAGTGTCCGGAGCCGGCGGCCAGGATCTGCCGGAGGGCGTCGATGGGCACCGCCAGCACCACCAGGTCCGCCCCCTCGACCACGTCCAGCCCGGCCGCCGCCTCGTCGACCACCCCGGACTGGCGCGCCTTCTCCAGCGTGCGCGGGTCCCGGTCCACGCCCACCAGGCGCACCCCCGGCGCCGCCTGGCGGAGGGCGAGCGCGAGGGAGCCGCCCATCAGGCCCAGCCCGACCACCGCCACGCGCCTTGCCTTCAGGCCCGAGCCA
>DATGVT010000465.1:0-12529 GCA_035300005.1 Candidatus Acidiferrales bacterium | reverse complement strand
TGCCGCCCACGCTGCTCTTCCTGCCGCTCACCCTCGTCATCCGTGAGCTCCACCTCTTCAACAACCTCTGGGCGCTGATCCTGACCTACCCGACCTTCCTGATCCCCTTCTGCACCTGGATGCTGATGGGCTTCTTCAAGGGCATCCCGCGCGAGCTGGAGGAGGCTGCCCTGGTGGACGGCGCGACCCGCCTCCAGGCCATGGTCCGGATCGCCATCCCGCTGGCGCTCCCCGGCATCCTGGCCGCGGGCCTGTTCGCCTTCACGCTCTCCTGGAACGAGTTCCTCTACTCCCTCATCTTCATGAACGACAGCCTGGTCAAGACCATCCCGGTCGGGGTCACCCAGGAGCTGATCCACGGTGACGAGTTCTACTGGGGCGAGCTGATGGGTGCCGCGCTGCTGGGCTCGATCCCGGTCGCCGTGCTCTACTCATTCTTCGTCGACTACTTCGTGGCGGGCATGACCGCGGGTGCAGTCAAGGGCTAACCGAGCCCGCCGGCTCGCCGTCCCGGCGCTGCTGCTGGCGCCGGCCTTCATCTTCGTGATCGGAGTCAGCGCCTACCCGCTGGGCCTGGCCGTCTGGCTCAGCTTCACCGACGCGCAGGTCGGAGAACCGGGCCACTTCATCGGCCTGGGCAACTACGCCTACCTGCTCGAGCAGGGGACCTACGCCGACGCGCTGCGCAACACGGCCGTCTACACCGGGCTGAGCACCCTGATCAAGGCCGGCCTGGGGCTGGGCATGGCGCTGGCGCTGGCCCGCAGCTTCCCCGGCCGCCGGCTGGTCTACGCGCTCCTCTTCCTGCCCCTCGTCTTCCCGGTCGTGATCGGCACGGTCGCCTGGTACTACCTGTTCAGCAACGTCCACGGAGCGATCAACTACCTGCTGCTGGAGACCCACCTGGTCGCCGACTCCATCGCCTGGCTGGGCCTGGGGCCGCTGCCGATGGCGAGCCTGGTGACGGTCAACGTCTGGCACGGGACGGCCCTGTTCGGGGTGCTGCTGCTGGCGGCGCTGCGGTCCGTCCCCGCCGAGGTGCTGGACGCCGCCGCCATCGACGGCGCCCGGCCGCTCCGCCGCTTCCAGCATGTCGTGCTGCCCTACCTGGGCTCGGCGCTGGCGCTGGGCACGGTCCTCTCCGTGGTCGGCACCTTCGGCGACTTCGCCATCGTCCACCTGCTGACCGGGGGCGGCCCTGCCAACGAGACCACCATCGTCAGCACGATGGCGTTCCAGATCGCGCTCCGGGACGGCGCGCTGGGGGTGGGCACGGCGGTGGCGCTGTCGATCATCCCCGTCTACCTGGCGGTGCTGGTCTACGTCGTGAGGGTGGCCGGCCGGCGGTGAGCCGAGCCCTGCAGCAGGCGCCCTGGCTGATCTTCCTTGCCCTGCTGCTGGTCTTCTCTCTGGCCCCTTTCGAGTGGATGCTGGCCGCCTCCCTCAAGCCCGGCGACGAGCAGCTGATCCGGGGCAACCCCTGGTGGCCGGACACCCCCTACTGGGCCAACTACACAGGCCTCTTCGCCTCCCGCAGCTTCCGGCACTGGCTGGCCAACACGGCCCTGGTCATGGTTACCACGCTGGCGATCAGCCTCCTCGCGAGCCTCCTGGCCGCGTACGCGCTGGCCTACCTGCAGGTGCCCCACAGCCGCAGCCTGGTGGCCGGGCTCTTCGCCACCTACCTGCTGCCGCAGGGCGTGCTCTTCCTGCCTCTGGTCAGCATGCTCGCCGGCCTCCACCTGCTCAACTCACCGCTGGCGCTGATCCTCACCTACCCGAGCCTGGTCATCCCCTTCGGCACCTGGGTGCTCTGGTCCTTCCTGCGCGGGCTGCCGCGGGAGGTGTTCGACCTGGCCCGGGTCGAGGGGGCCCGCACCCTGGACCTGCTGCTCAGGGTGATCGGCCCCCTCGCCGCGCCTGCCCTGGCCGCCGTCCTGCTCTTCGGCGCGGCGATGGTCTTCAACGACTACTTCTACGCCTCCACCTTCGTCGCCGACGAGAACGGCCAGACCCTGGTGGCGGCGGTGGGGTCGACCAGCGTCGACATCTCCGACTCGGGCTTCATCTTC
This sequence comes from Candidatus Acidiferrales bacterium, assembly GCA_035300005.1. Lineage (GTDB taxonomy): Bacteria > Chloroflexota > Dormibacteria > Dormibacterales > Dormibacteraceae > DATGVT01. The sequence goes on along the minus strand of DATGVT010000465.1, from coordinate 10,457 downwards.
GCCGCCATCACGATCGGCGTGGCCCCGGTGGCCGTCCTCTGCGCCTTCTTCGCCGACGTCTACGCCCGCGGCCTGGGGGCGGGTGTGATCGATTAGGATTTCCCCGTGGCGTCCGTCACCTACGAACACGTCACCAAGAAGTTCTCCGCCGAGACGACCGCCGTCAACGACCTCAACCTCTCCGTCCGCGACACCGAGTTCATGGTCCTGGTCGGACCCTCCGGCTGCGGCAAGTCCACGGCGCTGCGCATGCTGGCCGGGCTGGAGGAGATCACCGCCGGCGACATCAAGATCGGCGACCGCGTGGTGAACGAGGTGCCGGCCCGGGACCGCGACGTGGCCATGGTCTTCCAGTCCTACGCGCTGTACCCGCACATGAGCGTCTACGACAACATGGCCTTCGGCCTGAAGATGCGCGGCACCCCCAGGTCCGAGATCGAGTCTCGGGTCAGGGAGGCCGGCCGCATCCTCAAGCTCGAGACCCTGCTGGCCCGCAAGCCGCGCCAGCTCTCGGGCGGCCAGCGGCAGCGGGTCGCTCTCGGCCGCGCCATCGTCCGCCACCCCCAGGTCTTCCTGCTCGACGAGCCGCTCTCCAACCTGGACGCCATGCTGCGCGTGGAGACCCGCATCGAGCTGCAGAAGCTGCACCACCGGCTGGGCACCACCTTCATCTACGTCACCCACGACCAGGTCGAGGCGATGACCATGGGCGACCGCATCGCGGTCATGAAGGACGGGCTTCTGCAGCAGGTGGCCCCGCCGCGGGAGCTCTACGACAACCCCGTGAACATGTACGTCGCCGGGTTCATCGGCAGCCCACGAATGAACTTCCTGCCCGTCACGGTCTCCGACCACACGGCCAAGGCCTCCGGCCTGGAGGTTTCCCTGCCCAAGGCGCCCAGCCTGGCGCGCGGCTTCCTGGGCATCCGGCCCGAGGACTTCCTGGAGAAGGCGCCCGAGAACGGCGCTGCCATCGACCTCAAGGTCGAGGTGCTCGAGGTCCTGGGGGCGGACCAGTACCTCTACGGCAAGGCGGGCTCGGACGACGTGACCGCGCGTGTCGATCCCCACCTCAAGGTCAGCGTCGGCGACCGGGTCCGGCTGGGAGTCAACATGCGGCGGCTTCACCTCTTCGACGCCGAGACCGAGAAGGCAGTTTTCTAGGCCGGCGCCGTGACGGCGCTGGCCGTGGCTCTCGCGGTGTCTTCGGCAGGCCTCCACGCCACCTGGAATGTCCTCCTGAAGGCGGCCGGCGACCCCCAGCGGCTCGCCGCCCGGGCGGTGGCGGTGGGGACGGCGGCGCTGACGCTGCCCCTGGCCGTGGTCTGGCTGGCCGCCGGGCGGCCGGGCCTGCCGGCCGCCGCCTGGGGCCTGGCCCTGCTCTCCGGCCTGGCCGAGCTCGCCTACTTCAGCCTGCTCTCGAGCGCCTACCAGAGAGGCGAGCTCTCGGTCGTCTACCCGCTGGCCCGCAGCACCGGCCCGCTGGTGGCCGTGCTGGGTGGGCTGCTGCTGCTGGGCGAGCGCCTGACCCCCCTGCAGGGGCTGGGGGTGGCTGCGCTCTTGGCGGGAATCTTCGCTCTCCGGCGCCCTACCGGGGCGGGCCCGGCGGTGCTGCCCGCGCTCGCCACCGGGCTGGCGATCGGGGCCTACACGCTGCTCGACCGGGCGGGCGTGCGCATGGGGCCGGTCTGGCTCTATGCCTGGGTCAAGTTCGCCTTCACCGCCTCGTTCCTGGTCGCCTGGGCACGGGTGCGCCCGGGCCCGCGCCTGGAGGCGCCGCTGCCACGGGTCGCCCTGGTGGGCTGCCTGATCCTGCTCGCCTACGGGCTGGTGCTGGTCGCGCTCAGCCTGGCCCCGGTGGCGGTTGTGGCGCCGGCCCGGGAGTCGGCCATCGTCCTGGTCGCGGCCTGGGGCGTCTGGCGGCTCCGCGAGCGGGGCGGTCTCGCCCTGCGGGTGGCCGGCGCCGCGGCCGTGCTGGCCGGGGTGGTCCTCACCGCGGCCGGGTGATGGCACCCTCCGACGCCGAGCCGACCTGGGCCGCGTACTTGGCGAAGACGCCCGAACGGTAGCGGGGCTCGGGGGGCGACCAGCCCTTCAGGCGCTCGGCGAAGTCCACGCCGGCCGCCTCCAGGCGGCGCCCCTGGACGTCGACGGTGATGACGTCGCCGTCCTGGATCCCGGCCAGCGGCCCCCCGGCCGCCGCCTCGGGGGCCGCGTGCCCGACCATCAGGCCCTGGGTGGCCCCCGAGAAGCGGCCGTCCGTGACCAGGGCCACGCGGTCGCCCAGCCCCTCGCCCACGATGGCGCCGGTGATGCTCAGCATCTCGCGCATGCCGGGGCCGCCACGGGGTCCCTCGTAGCGGATCACGACCACGTCGCCGGGCTGGATCCGCTTCCCGATCACGGCCGCGAAGGCGTCCTCCTCGCGGTTGAAAACGCGGGCCGGGCCGCGGTGCGAGGTCGGCGTGTGGGCGGTGACCTTCACCACCGCCCCCTCCGGCGCCAGGTTGCCCCGCAGGATCACCAGGCCGCCCTCCGGCCGCAGCGGCCTCGCCAGCGGCGCGACCACCTCCTGGCCCGGGGTCTCCCGCACGCCCTGGCACTCCTCGCCGAGGGTGCGGCCGGTCACGGTCAGGGTGTCGCCGTCCACGAAGCCGCCCTCGATCAACCGCTTCGTGAGCAGGGCGATGCCGCCCGCGCGGTGCAGCTCCACGGCCGCGAAGCGCCCACCCGGCTTGAGATCGCCCAGCAGCGGCGTCCGCCGCGAGATCCGGTCGATGTCCTCGAGGTCGAGGTCGATCCCCACCTCGTGAGCCAGCGCCAGCAGGTGGAGCACGGCGTTGGTGGAGCCGCCGCTGGCGGCGACCGCGGCGATCGCGTTCTCGAAGGCGCGGCGGGTCAGGATCCGCGACGGCCGGAGGTCCTGCTCCAGGACCTCCATCACCAGCGCGCCGGCGGCCTCCGCGGCCGTGCCCTTGGCCTCGTCCACCGCCGGGATGGAGTTGAAGCCGACCGGGCTCAGCCCCATCACCTCCATGACCATGGACATCGTGTTGGCGGTGTACTGGCCCCCGCAGGCGCCCGCCCCCGGGCAGGCGACCCGCTCCAGCTCCTGCAGGTCGGCCTCCGACATCCGGCCGGCGGCGACGGCGCCGACGGCCTCGAAGACCTCGCCCACGGCGACGTCCCGGCCGCGGAAGCGGCCGGCCAGGATGGACCCGCTGTAGAGCACGACCCCCGGCCGGTCCAGCCGGGCCAGCGCCATGGCGGCGGCGGGGACGGTCTTGTCGCAGGCGACGATGCAGGCCAGCGCGTCGAAGCCATGGCCGCGGGCCACCAGTTCAACGGAGTCGGCGATCAGCTCCCGGCTGACCAGCGAGGCCTTCATCCCCTCGGTGCCCATCGTGATGCCGTCCGAGATGGCGATCGTGCTGTACTCCATCGGCGTCCCCCCGGCCGCGCGCACGCCCCGCTTGACGCGCTGCGCCAGGTCCCGGTGGTTGAAGTTGCAGGGCATCGTCTCGGTCCAGGCGTGGGGTACGCCGATGATCGGGCGCTTCAGGTCCTCCTGGCTGAACCCGATGTTGAGCAGGTAGGAGCGCGCCGCGGCCCGGTTGGTGCCGTCGTAGAGGACTCGGCTGTGCCGGCGCAGGTCCCGGTCAGTGCTTGACACGGCGCCTTTCGATCAGCTCGGCGGCGTCGAACTCGGGCGACCGGACCCAGCTGAGCAGGCTCTGCTCGCCTGTGATGACGCGCTCGGCCGCCGCCGGGAGCTCGGCCGCGATCTCGCGCGGGACCAGCAGGACGCCGTGCTGGTCGGCGTGGATCAGGTCGCCGGGGCTGACGCGCAGCCCGCCCACCGTCACCGGCTCGCCGGCGGACTCCACCCGCACGTAGGCATGCGAGACCCCCGGCCCGCGGGCGAAGAAGTGGAATCCCATCGCGCGCGCCTCCTTCAGGTCGCGTACGCAGCCGTCGGTCACGCAGCCGGCGCAGCCCAGGGCGCCGAAGATGGTGGCGTTCACCTCGCCCCAGAGCGATCCGCAGCCCGGCGGCTCGTCCAGGTCCTGCACCACCACCACTCGCGGTCCCGCCACCTCGCGCACGTGCTGATAGAGCGCGGTCTGGTCTCCGTGCACCGGCCGCCCCCGCGCGCGGATGGTGGCGGTTGCCGCGTAGCCGACCAGGGGGCCCAGCTCGGGGAAGAGGCAGCGGATCTCCATCGACATGAAGCCCTCGTCCCGCGGGCGGATCAAGAAGGTCTCGATGGCGTTGCTGAGCGTGGGCGTGTCGAATCGCTTGAGCGCCTCCAGGACGGCGGGGTCCAGCTGGGCGTCAGTAGCCAGTTCTGGCGGCCTCACGCTTGGTGCCGCGCAGCGCCTCCAGCACCCGGGCCGCGCCGCTGCGAACGAAGAGGGCGTCGTTGTCCACGTTCAGCATCCGGAATCCCGCCTCCCGCCAGCGGGCGGCCGTCTCCGGGCCCGCGCAGTGGATGCCCGCGGTCACGCCGTGGCGCCCGCAGGCTTCCAGGATGGTCTCGATCAGGCGCCGGTGCTCCGGGGCGCCGGCGGTGGCATCCGGCTTCAGGCCGTGGGTGACGGCCAGGTCGTTGGGGCCGACGTAGACCCCGTCCACGCCGGGCACGGCCAGGATCTGGTCCAGGGCGGCCATGGCTTCCACGGTCTCGATCATCACCACGCAGACGACCGCCCGGTTCGCGCTCTCGGGCCCGAAACCGCTGACCTGCAGCGCCGCCCGGGTCGGACCCCAGGAGCGGTAGCCCGAGGGCGGGAAGCGGCAGGCTCCAACCGCCCGGCGCGCCTCCTCCGGCGAGCTGACCATGGGCACGATCACGCCCTGCGCGCCGGCGTCGAGCGCCTTCATGATCTCGGCCGGCTGGTTCCAGGGCACCCGCACGAAGGCCGGCGTGCCGGTGGCCGACAGCGCCTGCAGCATGGGCAGCATCTGGTCGTAGCCGATCAGGCCGTGCTGGGTGTCGATGCAGACCCAGTCGTAGCCGGCCCGGCCCATCAGCTCCGCGCTGAACGGGCTGGGGATGACGCACCAGCCCCCGAGCATCGGCTCGCCCCTGTCCCAGAGCTCCCGGAGCGTCATCGTGAGCCCACCCCAGCCGCGTCGCCGGATCTGCGTCGCCCATGCTCGCCGAACTCCCGGCTCACGGGACCCGGCGACTCGTCGTCACGCATCATCCGATGCGCTCCTCCTCACGCCACCCGTTCCCCGGGCCTCGACGGCCTGGCCACCGCAGCTCTCGGCGCCGGGCTGGGGCGGCCTCACCGCCGCAGCCGGGCCCCCAGCCTGACCCCGTTGACCACGTTGGCCGGCTCCTCGCCGTCCAGCACCCGGGTCAGGTTGTCGCGGACCACCTCCAGCACCCGTGCCTCGGCCTCCACGGTGTACCCGGCCACGTGGGGCGAGCAGAAGACGTTCTCCAGCCGCCGCAGCGGGTTGTCGGCCGGCGTCGGCTCCTGCTCGAAGACGTCCAGCGCGGCGCCGCCCAGGTGACCCGACTCCAGGGCCGCCAGCAGCGCCTTCTCGTCCACCAGGGGCCCGCGGGAGGCGTTCACCAGCAAGGCCCCCTTCTGCATGCGCTGGAGCGCCTTCTCGTCGAATAGGTGGTGGGTCTCCTGGTCCAGGGGCAGGTGTACGCAGACCACGTCGGCCAGCTCCAGCAGGTCCTCGAAGGGCACCCGCTCCACGCCGCTGAAGCTCTTCTCGACGATGTCCGAATAGAGCACGCGGGAGCCGAAGGCGAGCAGGCGGGTGGCCAGGGCCGAGCCTACGTTGCCGAGGCCGACGATGCCGACCGTCAGCCCGCCCAGCTCGTGGCCCATCATCTCGGGCTTGGGCCAGGCGCCCTCGCGCAGCCGCCGGTCGCCCCAGGCGCCGCGCCGGATCAGGTTCAGGATGGCCATGACCGTCCAGTCGGCGACCCCGTCCCGGTTGTAGCCGGCGGCGTTTGCGACCGCGATCTCGAACTCGGCGGCGGCGCGGTGGTCGATGACGTCGTAGCCGACCGCCGGCATCTGGATCAGCAGGCAGCGGGACATCCTCTCCAGGACCTGGCGCGGCAGGCGGTGGGCGTGCCGCTTGTCGGCGATCACGAGCTCGGCCTGGGAGCACTCCCGGAGCACGGCCTCCGGCGCGGGCGGGTCGGGAACGGTGACCACGTCCACCCGGTGACGGCCCTCGAAGAGGCCCTCGACCTGCTCCTTCGTATAGGGGGACAAGCAGACGACGCGGGCGGGCACCGGCCGTCAGGCTACCAGGTTTGCTAAGCTGTCAAGGTCGTTCTCGACGGGAGGCGATGCACGCCCGCGGTCGTCCGTTCCTTCCTTCTCGAAGAGACCCGTGCGTTCGACAGCCGATATTCGAGAAGGGGGAGCGCAGAGATGCCGACAGGCACCATCAAGAAGCTCGTGTCCGACCGTGGCTTTGGCTTCATCGCGGCAGAGGACGGGAAGGAGTACTTCTTTCACCGCACCGGCCTCGATCCCAGCCTGAACTTCGACCAGCTCTCCGGTGGGGAGCGGGTGACGTTCGACATCGAGCCGAGCCAGAAGGGCCCCCGCGCCAACCGCGTGAAGCCCGCGTAGGCAGGATCCAGCTTCGGGAAGGCCCGCCCTTCGGGGCGGGCCTTTACTTTTATCGGGTGGCACACGAGCTCCTGGTCTACTCCGACTACGTCTGACCCTTCTGCTATATCGACTCGGTCCGGGTCGACAGGCTGGTGGAGGAGGGGCTGGTGGAGGTCACCTGGCTACCGTTCGAGCTGCACCCGGAGGTGCCCACCGAGGGAATGCCGTGGCGGCCGCACTCAGGGGGCTACGTGCAGGCGATGGCCGCCGAGGTGGGCCTGGTCATGAAGAGCCGCGACCGCCTGATCAACACCCGGCTGGCGCTGAGCACGGCTGAGTTCGCCCGCGAGCGACGCCGCTTCGAGCAGACGCACAGGGCGCTGTTCAAGGCTCACTGGGAGGGCACGGCCGAGCTCGACCGGCTGGAAGACCTCAAGCGCATCGCGGCCGAGCAGGGTCTCGATGCCGCCGAGCTGGAGGCTGCGCTGGCCGAAGGCCGCTACGAGACGGTGCTCGACCGCAACCGCGAGGAGGCGGCGGGGGTCGGGATCAACGCCATCCCCGCCCACGTCTTCGGCCGGCGGTTCCTGGTCGTCGGCGCCCACCCCTACGAGCTGTTCGAGCAGGTGGTGAAGAGGCTGGAGGAACGGTCAGAGGGCAGAGTCGGCGACGGCTAAGCCGGCGTCCAGCGCGTCCAGGCCGAAGTCGATGTCGTCCTCGCTGATCGTGAGCGGCGGCGCCAGCACGATCAGGTTCCAGCGCCAGAGCGGGATCGCACGCTTCTCCTGGATCGTCTTGCGCACCGCGGCCATGGCCGGCGCCAGCACCTCCTCGGTGCGCTGCGGGCTGAGCGGCTCGCGGGTGTCGCGGTCCTTCACCAGCTCGAGGCAGGCCAGCAGCCCGCGCCCGCGGACCTCGCCCACCGACGGGTGGCGCGCGCAGAGCTCCTGCAGGCCGGCCATCAGCCGGCGGCCCATCGCCTCGGCCCGGTCCGCCAGCCCCTCCTCCAGGTACACCTCCATCACCGCGCAGCCGGCCGCGCAGGCCAGCGGGTGCGCGGCGTAGGTCAGCCCGCCGCCCAGGTAGTGGTCGTCGAAATGGGCCGCCACCCGGTCCGCGACCAGGGTCGCGCCCAGCGGCACGTAGCCGGAGGTGATGCCCTTGGCCACCGACATCAGATCGGGCACCACGCTCCAGTGCTGGGAGCCGAACCAGCGCCCAGTGCGGCAGAACCCGGTGATCACCTCGTCGAAGACGAGCAGGATGCCGTGGCGGTCGCAGAGGTCGCGCAGCCGCTGCAGGTAGCCGTCCGGCGGCACCACCAGGCCGGAAAGGCCGGTGATGGGCTCGACCAGGATGGCCGCCACGGTTTCCGGGCCCTCGCCCAGCACGGCCGCCTCCACCGCGTCCGCACAGGCGAGCGTGCAGGCGGAGGCGTCGCGGCAGAAGGGGCAGCGGTAGCGGTAGGGGTCGAGCACCTTGACGAACCCCGACGGCAGCGGCTCGGCGTAGTTGCGCCGGTTCTCGCCGGTGGCCGCGATGGCTCCCAGCGTGGAGCCGTGGTAGCTCTGGTAGCGGGTGACGATCTTGTGCCGGCCGGTGGCCTGGCGGGCGATCCGGATGGCGTACTCGTTGGCCTCGGCGCCGCCGTTGGTGAAGAAGACCCGGTTCAGGTCGCCGGGCGCCACCTCGGAGAGGAGCTCGGCCAGGCGGGTGGCGGGCCGGTTGGCGAACTGCGGCCCGATCACGGGCAGCCTCTCGGCCTGCCTCTGGATCGCCTCCACCACCTTCGGGTGGCCGTGGCCCACGTTGACGTAGGCGAGCTGGCCGGCCAGGTCCAGGTAGCGGGTGCCGCGGGCGTCCTCCATCCAGCTGCCGCTGGCGCCGACGATCTCCAGCGGCGTGATCGCGCCCTGCACCGCCCAGGGATAAAGGCGCTGGTCAGAGACGGGCATGTTGGCGATGATAATTCCGCATGGCCGTCGCACAGGACCTCAGCCTGGACAAGCTCAACGCCCTCTGCGACCGGCTCCGCAAGCAGGTCCCCTTCTACGCCCAGCGCCTGCCCGAGCGGCCGCTGAAGTCGCTGGACGACGTCCGGCACCTGCCCTTCACGACCAAGGACGACTTCCGGGACAACTACCCTTTCGGCCTCTTCGCGGCGCCGCTGGACCAGGTGGTCCGCCTGCACATGTCGAGCGGGACCACGGGCAAGCCGGTCGTGGTCGGCTACACGCGGGGCGACCTCGAGCGCTGGGGCGAGTGCATGGAGCGCGTGCTGCAGATGGGCGCCGTCACCCGCGGCGACGTCCTCCAGAACGCCTACGGCTACGGCCTCTTCACGGGTGGCCTCGGCTTCCACCTGGGCGCCGAGCGCATAGGGTGCACCGTGGTGCCCACGTCGGCCGGGGTCACCCAGCGCCAGGTGATGCTGATCCGCGACCTCGGCGCCACCGTACTGACCTGCACGCCCTCCTACGCGCTGGTGATCGCCGAGGCGCTGGCCCGGGAGTCGGTTCGCGTCAAGCTCAAGCTCCGGGTAGGCTTCTTCGGCGCCGAGCCCTGGTCGCAGGGCATGCGGAGGCAGATCGAATTTGGGCTCGGACTGGAGGCTTTCGACATCTTCGGGCTGACCGAGCTGGGCGGCCCCGGGGTGGCGGTCGAGTGCCACGAGCACTCAGGCATGCACATCTTCGAGGACCACTTCTTCGCTGAGGCCGTCGACCCCGAGTCGGGGGAGCCGGTCCCGGCCGGCAGCGAAGGCGAGCTGGTGCTGACCAGCCTGCTCCGGGAGGCGTCGCCCGTTCTCCGCTACCGGACCCGCGACCGCACCGTGCTGATCGACGAACCCTGCCGCTGCGGCAGCCCCTACCGGCGGCTGGCGCAGCTGAGCGGCCGCACCGACGACATGCTCTCGGTGCGCGGCATCAACCTCTTCCCGAGCCAGATCGAGACCATCCTGCTGGAGATCGAGGGGCTGACCCCCAACTACCAGATCGTGGTCGACCGGGAAGCCAAGGCGCTGGACACCGTCGAGGTGCTGGTCGAGGCCGCCGGCCGGACCGACCACGAGGGACTCAAGAGGTCCGCCGAGGAGCGGATCCGGGAGACCATCGGGCTCACCTGCGAGGTGACGGTCCTGACGGACAACATCCTGCCCCGCAGCGAGGGCAAGGCCAAGCGGGTCATCGACCGCCGCACGATCTGATGCCGGCCGTCCTGACCTCGGTGGCGGGCCGGGTCGGACGCGTGGAGCTGAACCGGCCCCAGGTGCTGAACGCGGCGGACGTGGACTGGGTCCGCGACCTGGACGGCGCGCTCGAGCGCGTCGCCGCCGACGGCCGGGTGCGGGTGGTGGTGCTGACCGGCCGCGGTCGCGCCTTCTGCAGCGGGATCGACCTCACCGCGCTCGGCGCCGGCGCCATCCGGCGGAGCTGGTTCGAGGACTGGGAGCGGGCCCTGTCGCGCTGCGAGGAGATGCCGAAGCCGGTCCTCTGCGGCATCCACGGCTACTGCATCGGGGGCGGCCTCCAGCTGGCCCTGGCCTGCGACCTGCGCATCTGCACGCGGGACGCCCGGCTGGGCCTGACCGCGGTCAAGGAGAACCTGATCCCGGGTCTCGGCGTCTGGCGGCTGCCCCGGCACGTGGGCCTCGGCCGGGCGAAGCGCCTGATCCTGACCGGCGAGCTGGTGGACGGGGAGGAGGCCCTCGGCCTGGGGCTGGTCGACTACCTGGTGGAGCCTGACGGCCTGGAGGCGAAGCTGGCGGAGCTGGCTGACCGCTTCAGCCACGTCTCCCCGACCAGCTTCCGGCACAGCAAGCGCCTCACCAACCGCGCCTTCGACCTCGACCAGAGG
>DATGVT010000464.1:0-3927 GCA_035300005.1 Candidatus Acidiferrales bacterium | reverse complement strand
CGGCCGCAGCGCAGCCGGCTGGAGGGCCCGGGAGAACAGCTCGCGCACGGTCAGCGGGCTCGCCGCCCAGGCCAGCTCGCCACCCAGCGCCGCCGCCACGGCGGCGGCCAGCGCTCTCAGGGCGCCGGCGTGATCGCCCGCCGCCGCCAGGCGGTCGGCCAGCCCGAAGAGGTCGGCGAGCGCCACCGGCGCCGCCGGCTCGGAGGGAGTCGCCCGGTGCCGCCGGCGGAAAGCTCCGCGCGCCACCAACCAGGCGATCGCGGCCAGAGCCAGAATGACGACCAGGTACACGGGCCAGTAGCCGTAGTCGAGCAGCAGCCGCGACGTGATCGCGCCCAGCAGCTCGGCCAGCCGGTCGATCAGCCAGTTCAGCGCCGACTCGATCGGATTGGGGGCGGCGAACAGGGCTGCGTAGCGGCTCTGGGCCAGGACTCGCCTCAGGGCCGCCGCGGCGGCGGCCGGGTCCGGGGTGTCGGCCGGGTCCTTCAGCTCCGCCTCCAGGGCCTGCAGCCGCCGGGCGGCGTCGGCCACATCAGGCGGGTCGCGGACCAGGTCGGCCAGGATCTCGGGCTGGGTGCCGCCGGTGCCCGACTCCAGCACCACCAGGGCGCGGCCGGCGGCTTCCCGGTCGCCCGGCCGGGCGCCGGCCAGGATCTGCCGGGCCTGCTGCACCGCCGCCAGGTAGGAAGCGTCGTCCGCGAACGCCGGCAGGCCCGCCAGCGCGAGGCCGAGGGCGGCCAGCAGTGCGGCCGCCAGAGCGCGGCTCAGGACCTCGCCGCCTGGTCGGCCAGCTGCAGGAGGTCGATCGCCTCCTGGCGCACGCGGAGGTCGAAGTAGATCAGCGTCGCCGCTATGGGCAGGATGGGAATCGTCAGGGCGCTGACCAGCTCGCTGCCGGCGGTGACCACGGCCAGCACCAGGCCCGGGTTGATCAGCAGGCCCAGCACCTGGAAGACCTGCACGAACGCAGTCAGCGCCTGGGTGACCAGGTAGTAGAGCAGAAAGATCAGCAGCAGGATGCCGAAGGTGCGCCACCAGCGGCCTTCGAGCAGCCGCCAGCTCCGGCCCATCGCGTCGAGCACACCCCGCCTCTCCACGACCATGGCCGGCATCACCACCGCCCAGCGCACCCCGATCCAGATCCAGAGCGGGAACACGCAGAAGAGAAGCGCCATGCCCGTCAGCGCCAGCGTGTAGAGGAGGACGCCCGGGTACATGCGGAGGGTGGCGAAAAGGATCGTCCCCCAGGAGAGCGGCTGGCCGAGCGCCTGCTGGCAGGCCACGAAGGTCAGCCCTCCGTAGAGCAGGGGAGTGCTGAGCACGGTGTAGAGGATGAAGCCGGCATAGGCGATCAGGAGGGCGGCCAGGTTGAAGTCGGTGAAGGTGGTGGGGGCCGGCCTGGGGACGGGACTGAACACGGAGCTGAAGCCGGGCAAGGAGGCGAACAGGGCCACCAGGGGGACTGCCGCCGGCAGCAGCATGGCCAGGCCGACTCCGGCGAAGAAGAGAAAGCGGCGGCGGTACATCCGGAACGTCTCGTCCAGGATCTCCCCCAGGTCCAGCGGGCGCAGGCGCAGGCCAGGGTAGGTCGCGCTCATCTAAGTGGTGCGTCCGGAAAACCGCTGGACAATCCATCGGCCCATCTCCGTCGAGCGCCCTGCGGGCGCTGATGCCGCCGCAACATTCCCCGCAAGCGGGGACCCCCAGGCGAAGGGGGCCCGGCGCTCGTCGTCGCGCATCATTCAGATGCGCTCCTCGTCGCGCCACCCTTTCCTTGGCCTCGACGGGCTGGGCCGCGCCTTGTCCAGCTCATCCCCTGACGCACCACTCGGCACATTCTCTCCGAGCGCAGCGAAGATCGTACCCGGCCGCAGCGGAAGCTCGGTCAGCCGGGCCCCCAGCGGCGCCACCGCGTCGGCGACCGCGTTGGCGACCGCCCCCCAGGCGCCGATCGTCCCCGCCTCACCGACGCCCTTGCTGCCCAGCAGCGTGGCCGGGCTGGGGGACTCCAGATGCTCCATCTCGACCTCGGGCACGTCGGTGGCCAGGGGGACCAGGTAGTCGAGCAGCGACGCGGTCAGCGGCTGGCCGCCGGCGTCGTAGGCGCAGCGCTCGAAGAGCACGTTGCCGATGCCCATCGCCACCCCGCCGCGCACCTGCCCCTCCACCACCCGCGGCTCGACCGGCGTCCCGCAGTCCTCCACCGCCAGGTAGCGCGTCACTCGCGCGTGGAAGGTGCCGGGGTCCACCTCCACCGCCGCCAGGTGGGCGCCGCTGGGAAAGACCTGGGTCGGGTCGGCCGTGCGGGTGACGTCGGTGCCCGGCTGGAGGTCCTGCTCGGCGGCCACCCGCAGCGCCGCCACCAGGCTGTCCAGCACCCCGACCGCGCCCCGCGACGCGAAGGTGCCGCTGCCCTCGGGGCAGAGGTCGGTGTCGCCCTCCACCACGTCCACCTGCTCCGGCCGGAGGCCGAGCTCGCGGGCCGCCACCGCGCGGTAGCTCTCCGCGTGGCCCTGGCCGGCCGAGGCGGCGCTGGTCGACACCTGGACGCGACCGCCCTCGAGCACCCGGACGCGGCTGGCGTCCTGGCCGCTGAGCGTGGTCAGCCCGCGCCGGCGGTAGTCGGCGCCGCCGGTGCCCGAGTGCTCGTTGAAGAGGCAGACGCCGACCCCGAAGAGGCGCCCGCGCGCCCGGGCTTGCCGCTGCTGCGTGCGCAGCCGCCGGTAGGTGGGCTCCAGCAGGCGGAGCAGGCCGAGGTAGTCCCCCGAGTCGAGCCGGCGCCCGGCCGGGGTGGTGAGGGGGAAGCCGGTGACGGCGCTGCGGCGGCGGAGCTCCAGGGGGTCGATGCCCAGCTCGGCGGCGGCCAGGTCCAGCAGGCGCTCGGTGGCGAACACCGCCGCGTTCATCCCCACGCCGCGGTAGGCCCCGACCGGGCAGCGGTGACTGGACAGGCCGGTGGCCCGGTAGCGGAGCGCCTCCAGCGAGTAGGGGCCGAAGAGCGTGGCCGCGCAGGTCATCGGCTCCAGCGAGGCGCTGAAGGGGTAGATCGAATAGGCGCCGGCGTCGGCGGTGACCTCCGCGTCGCCCGCCAGCAGCCGCCCCCCGGCGGCGAAGGCCGCCCGCAGCCGCACCCGGGTGTCGTGCGCGTGGGCGCTGGCGATCAGGTTCTCGCGCCTGTCCTCCAGCCAGCGGACCGGCCGCCCCAGTCGGCGGGCCAGGGCGGCCGCCACCAGCTCCTCGGCGAAGAGATGGGCCTTCAGCCCGAACCCGCCGCCGACCTCCGGGACCAGCACCCGGACGGCGGCCTCCTCCAGGCCCAGCGATCGGGCCAGGCCTCGGCGGACCAGGTGGGGCACCTGGGTCGAGGTCCAGACCGTCAGCCGGCCGCCCTCGAAGCTGGCCGCCACACCGCGGCACTCCAGCGGCAGGGGCGTCTGGCGGGCGGCCTGGAAGGTCTCCTCGACGATGTGCGCCGCGCGGGCGAAGCAGGCGTCCACGCTGCCCGCCTCGCCCGACTCGAAGTCGGCCTCGAAGAGCCGCCGGGGCGGCTCCGGCTCCAGCGGCCGCAGCTCGACCTCGGCCTGCTCGGCCAGGTCCTCAGCCCGGTAGCGGTCCTCGGCGAAGACCACGGCCACCGCCTCGCCCGGGTAGCGGGCGCGGTCGGCCGGCAGCGGGTGCCAGGGCCGGGCCTCCAGGCCCCGCCCCTCGACCACCAGCGGCCGCAGCCCGAGGTCGCGGGCGCCCAGCGCGGGCGCCCCGATCCGGCCGATCTCCGCGTGGGGATAGGGCGAGCGGACGAACGCCAGCTCCAAGCAGCCCTCGAGCTCGAGGTCGGCCAGGTAGCTCATTCCAGGCAGGCCAGGACCGCACCCACGATCGGCGCGTAGCCGGTGCAGCGGCAGATGTGGGCCGAAAGCGCCTCCCGCA
>DATGVT010000463.1:0-5349 GCA_035300005.1 Candidatus Acidiferrales bacterium | reverse complement strand
TCCCGCGACCGCGGCGTCACCTTCGCGAAGGCGGTGACGATCAGCCCGCCGTCGGAGGTCGGAGCCGCGGCGACGTTCGTCTATCCCGCGATCGACGCGGTCGGTGACCTCTACGTCGCGATCGTCTCGTTCCCGCCCAACGGAGGACCTTCGACCATCTTCGTGACGCGCTCGACCGACGACGCCGAGAGCTTCGGGCCCTTCGTGGCCGTCGTGAGTCCAAGCCTGATCCCGACCCGCGGCCTCCCCAACACGAGGTTCCGCGACGGGATCGCCGAGAGCTTCGCCGTCAGCCCGACCTGGCCCGGCCACCTCTACCTCACCTGGGAGGACTGGGACACGACGCTGGGGCAGATGGACGTCAAGTTCACGCAGTCGACCGACGGCGGCCTGACCTGGTCGGCGCCGGCCAAGGTCAACGACAACGTCGACGCGGCAGGCGTTCCCACCGACCAGTTCCAGCCTTCGGTGGCCGCCGGTCCCGGCGGGGCGGTCGCGGTCGCGTTCTACGACCGCCGGCAGGCCTGCCCGAACGACCCCAGCGTCCTCGCGGCGGACGTGGGGCGCACGAACTTCTGTATCGACGTCTCGCTGCAGGCCTACAAGGACAGCGGCAGTGGCGCGGTCGCCGTCCCCTCCAACCGGCGAATCACGCAGTTCACGTGGGATCCGGAGCAGCCGGGGCAGCACCTCGGCGGGCTCTCGCAGTACCCGTGCGCCGGGGCCAGGGACCCCTGCCCGAACGGGCGCGGGTTCATCGGCGACTACTTCGGTCTCGCCGTCTCGGCCACGAACATCTACGGCCTGTTCGTCTCGACCCACTACCCGTCCGCCGTGACCGCCGACGAGGGCGGCCCCGTCTACTACCAGCAGCAGGTGCTCAGCACCGTCAGCCGAGCCGCGCTCGGGATCTAGCGAGGAGGTAAGCGCATGAGGACGACCTGGAAGCCGTTCACCGTGTTCGCGGCGGGCCTGCTGGCCCTGGTTGCCGGCGCAGGCCCGGCTTTGGCCGCCAGTCTGGACTTCGACACCCAGACCAACCTGGTGCAGGCATCGCCGTTTCCCCAGAACAAGCAGAACGAGCCCGCCATCGCCCAGAACCCGACCGACCCGTCGAACCTGATCGCGGGGGCCAACGACGAGATCGACGAGCCGGCCTGCACCGCCACCGGCTGCCCCTTCACCAGCAACGTTGGGCTCTCGGGCGTGTACGTCAGCCACGACGGCGGCGCCAGCTGGACCCAGTTCTCGGCGCCGGCCGGCGGTGACAACACGGCCAGCTTCCACGCCAGCGGGAAGATCCACACCCTGCCCGGCTTCGCCAAGCTGGCGAGCCAGCTGGGCGTCCCCAACCTGATCTCGGACGGCGACCCGGGCATCGCCTTCAGCCGCAGCGGAGTCGCCTTCTACTCCAGCCTGGCCGGCCTGCGCGGCGTGGCCTCCAACTCCGAGTTCATCACCGTGTCCCGGTCGACCGACGGCGGCGCCACCTGGTCCGATCCTGTGCTCGCCACCGACCGCACCAACCCGGTCAACTTCAACGACAAGATCGCGATCTGGGTCGACCAGAGCCCGACCTCGCCCTTCGAGGGCAACGTCTACGTGACCTGGACCCTCTTCACCGGTCCCCAGTTCCGCGCCGAGCCGATCCTGTTCGCGCGCTCCACCGACGGGGGCCAGACCTTTGAGCCGGCCGTCAAGCTCAGCCCCAGCCACAACAACAACGCGATCGGCGGCCGCCAGGGCTCGGCTGTCCGGACCGCGCCTAACGGCGACATCTTCGTGGTCTGGGAATCGGGGGTCCAGATCAACGGAGCCAAGACCAGCGCGCAGGTCTACGCCAAGTCGACCGACGGCGGCGTGACCTTCAGCAAGGAGGAAGTGATCAGGCCGATCGTCGACATCCCCGACCCGCTGCCCGGCTCCAGCTTCCGCACCGACAGCTTCCCGAGCCTGGACATCGGGCCGGACGGCACCGTCTACGTGGCCTGGGCCGACTTCCGCAGCGGCCGGGGCAAGGTCATGCTCTCGAAGTCCTCGGACGGCGGAGCGACCTGGACGCCAGCCGCGGTCGTGCTCGACGTGGCCGGCCGCAGCGCCTTCTTCCCCGGGGTCGCGATCTCGCCTGACGGGCACAAGCTCAGCGTCGCCACGCAGGCCCTGGACGCGAAGCCGGCCGGTACGGCACCCGGCGCGGGTGTCGTCCACTACGACAGCTACTACGCGGAGTCGGTCAACGGGGGTGCCTTCTCGGCGCCGCCGCTGAAGATCAGCTCCGCCTCGTCTGATCCGGACGCGTCTTCGACCAACTCCCTGGGCGCCCAGTTCCAGGGCGACTACAACACCCTGATCAGCGATGACACGCACGCGTGGTTCATCTGGACCGACGCCCGCGCGGGATCGCCCTGCGCCGCCGTTGACGTCTTCCGGGCCGGAACCCCGCCCAAGCCCAACGAGCCGGCGTTGTGCCCGCCGAACTTCGGCAACACCGACATCTTCGTGGCTCGAGTAGCGCTCTAGCCTGACCTACGCGGGTGGCGGCACCGCGCTGCCACCCGCGCGCTGCCAGCGGACGTCGCGGCCCAGGACGCGGTAGCTGACCAGCACGATCAGGAAGGTCAGCCCCATCATCAGGATCCCCATCGTCGACACGGCCTCGTAGTTGCCGGCGTCCGAGAAGTCGAAGATCACGGTCGTCATCACGGCGGTGGCGGGCGTGAAGAGGAAGATGGCCGCCGACAGCTCGCGCAGGGCGGGGATGAAGACCAGCAGCCAGCCCGACAAGATGCCGCGCCGCAGGAGCGGCGCCGTGACCGCGAGGAGCGCGTGCAGGCGGCCGGCGCCCAGCGTGCGGGCGGCGTTTTCGAGGTCCACGTTGATGCTCTGCAGGATCGAGGCGGCGTTGGAGTAGGCGATGGGCAGGAACCGGGTGGCGAAGGCCGCGATCAGGATCCCTCCCGTCCCGTACAGCACCAGGGGCGGGTGGGTGTAGGCGGAGAAGAACCCGATCGCGAGCACGATTCCCGGCACCACGAAGGGGGCCATGGTCACGAAGGCCAGCACCTGCCCGCCCGGCACCAGCCTGCGCACGACCACGTAGGCGATCAGGGTCGCCAGGCTGACCGCGATGGTGGCGGCCGCCGCGCCGTAGAGGAGGCTGTGCTGGATCGCCGCCTGCGTGGTCGGGTTGTCGAAGATCGCCCAGCGGTACCAGTAGAGGCCGAGGTTGCCCTGCGCGAAGGGGCCGCGGCCCCAGGCTCGCTCGAGCGAGGTGACCAGCAGAGCGGTGTAGGGCAGCACCACGGACAGTGCCGGCGGGATCAGGGCGAAGGCCAGGGCCGGCCAGCGCCAGCGGCCCAACCTATGGGCTCGCCGGGTGCCGCCCTTGCCGGTGACGGTCGTGAAGCGGCGGCGGCCCAGGATCCGGCGCTGGACCCAGAGCAGGAAGACGGTCACCAGCAGGAGGGGCATCGCGTAAGCGGCCGCCAGCTCGACGCGGGTCGGGAACTGGAAGAAGAGGTAGAGCTGGGTGGTCACCACCTGCTGGCGGGCGGGGATGAGCAGGAAGGCGGGTGCTCCGAAGAGCGCGAGCGCCTCCAGGAACGACATGATGAAGCCGGCCACGATGGCGGGCAGCGCCAGCGGCAGGGTGATCTTGATGGTCGTCCGCCAGACGCTGGAGCCCAGCGTGGTGGCGGCGTCCTCCAGCTCGCTCGACATCAGCTCCAGCGTCCCCGCCACGAAGCTGAACGCGTAGGGCATCGAGTAGAGCGAGATCACGAAGATGGCGCCGGGCAGGCTGAACACGTCGAACAGGGGCTGGTCGCTGTGGGTCAGGGTTTCCCAGCCCCGGTTCAGCCAGCCGGAGTTGGGTGCGGCCAGGAAGATCCAGGCGATCGCGCCCAGGAAGGAGGGGGTCACAAAGGCACCCAGGACCATGCCCCTGATCAGCGCCCGGCCGGGCAGGTCCGTTCTGGTCACCAGCCAGGCCAGCGGCGTGCCGACGGCGACCGCGATGACGGCCACCGAGGTCGCCAGCTTGAGCGAGTTGAGGATCGGCTCCAGGTAGATCTGGCGGCTGAAGGCGGTGACGTAGTTGCTGAGCGTGAGCTGGCCGGTGTCGGTCTGCTGGAGGCTGGTGGTGGCGAGGTAGGCGAGGGGGACCAGGACCAGGAAGCCGAGGACTGCGGCCGCTGCCAGCCAGACGAGGAGGCTCCAGTCGAGGTAGCGGAGCCGCGGACGCGACAGCGCCAGTCCGGCTAGCCCGGCTGGTCCGGCTGGTCCGGCTGCCCTCACACCCCCATGATCGACCGCCACTTGTCGATCACCTCAGGCACCCCGACCGTGAGGCGTGCGATCTGGTTGCGGTACCACTTGATCTTGTCCAGGGTGGCGACCCCGCCGGCGGGCTTGACCTCGCCGCGGATCGGGAAGTTGAAGGTCTGGACCAGCGCGTCCGAGTACTCCTTCGAGTACATGAAGTTCTTGAACAGCAGCCCGGCGTTGGGATGGGGAGCGTCCTTCATGATCCCGACCGGCGCGGCGATGAGGATGGCGTCGTCGGTGGGGAAGGTGATGTCGATCGGGTTGCCGGCGTTCTTTTTGGCCAGCGAGAAGTTGTCGGGGCCGGCGCCCACCTGGCGCTCGCCGCCGACGATGTCGGTGACGGTGTCGTTGACCGACCGATTGATCTTGGGCTTCAGCTTGGCCAGGTCCTTCAGGTACTGGTCGCCGTACTTGTCGACCATCGCCAGCACCCAGTTGCCCACGTAGCCGCTGAATCCCGGATGTCCGGTCGTGATCTTGCCCGACCACTGCGGGTCGAGGAAGTCCTTCCAGCTCCGGGGCGGGCTGGTCACCTTCTGGGTCTGGTAGTTGATGACCACGAACCCGAGCGCGCCCAGGTGGTAGGTCTCGTCGGGGTCCATCCGCTGGAACTGCTGCGGGATGAGGTCGATGTCCGGCGGCTTGAAGGCGATCAGCGCGTTCTGCTTCTTGAGCGGCGGGTAGTGCGCCTCGTCGGTGGAGGCGAAGACGTCCACCTCGTGCACGCCTGCCTTCAGGTTGTTCTGCAGCCGCTGGTAGAGGACCTGCGCGGTCTGCCTGAGCAGCGTGACCTCGATGCCGGGGTACTTCTTCTTGAAGGCGTCCCGCATCACCTCGGCCGCCGACTGCTCGTAGTGCGCCGTCCACCAGGTGACCTTGCCCTCCTTCCTGGCCGCCTCGTAGAGCTTGGTGAGGTCGGCTTCGGTGGGCGCCGTCGGCTGGCTGGTGGCGCCCCCGCAGGCCTCGACCAGGGCGGTGAGCCCGCCGGTGGCCGTGAGGGCGGCGGCGCCGCCGGCGACCCTC